>JAHFKE010000012.1 GCA_023245515.1 Candidatus Levyibacteriota bacterium | reverse complement strand
AGGCTTGTCTGCAACCATTTTATTGGTCACATGGGTAATGCTTTGGGATTTTATCGTGATAGGGGTAAGCGGCTTAAAATATTCGGAATGAATCTTCTCTTTATGCTTGTAGCAGACTTGGAATAAGTAATCCTGGAGAAAATCATTCCCCGTCGTCTCAGTATCTAAAAAAACCAACTCATTCATGAAATTTATTATACTACAAAGACTCGGGAAGATGACATATCTGATTATAAATGAAATAACTCACTAACTAGTGGTGGAATACGGGAGTACTATTGAAGCTTTTCTCTAATATCCTCAAGATACCAGTTAATAACGATCGAATTTTTAACCCCAAGCGCCTTTGCAATTTTAGGAATAATTTTCTTTCCCGGAAGCCTCCTGCCATTCTCAATAAGTGTTATGTAACTTCGAGATACACCACACTCACCTGCAAAGACCTGAGCAGACAGATCCCTCTTTTTTCTCTCATCCCTAAGCATTTTTCCAAGAAACATATATCTACATTATTGTAACTCATAGGGAAATCGAGGTCAAGATTAAAAAAAGATTAAAATTTAGGCTATCTTGACATATTTTCAGCAATAACTTACGCTTAAAATTGTTACAACGAGGTAACTGATAATGACAAATAAAACCCATATTCTCAGTCACACCATAGACACCAGTAAGCACGAGAACCACCAGGGAACTGTTGAAAGAAACATAGAGAGAAAACTGGAAGCAATTTTTGATAACATGGTCGAAGGCTGCCAAATTATTGGATTTGACTACCGCTACCTATACCTTAATAAAGCAATCATCAAACAGGGTCGCAAAACAAAAAAACAACTCATGGGAAATACCATGATGGAGTGCTACCCCGGCATTGAGAAGACCGAAGTGTTCGCCAATATAAAAACTTGTATGGAAAAGCGCCTTCATATTAACATGGAGAGCGAGTTTGAGTTCCCTGACGGCAATAAGGGATGGTTCGAACTTAGAATGGAACCTGTTCCTGACGGCACCCTCATATTCTCTGTTGATATCACAGGACGCAAAGCCGCTGATAAAGCAAAGTCTGAATTCATTTCCGTAGCGTCACATGCACTAAGAACGCCACTTGGCATATCCAAATGGTATTTGGAGGCAATAAGAGGCGAAGACTACATACGTACTGCACCAAAAATTGCCAAGAACTATCTTAGTGAAATCTATAGAAATAACGAGAGGCTACTCGCTCTCGTACGCAACCTACTCTCTATTTCCCGCATTGACCAAAATAAGATAAAGGATCATCCTGAGCTTGTTAATATCGTGGAATTGATCAAAAAAATTATTAAACAAATGAGTCTCATAGCAAAGAAGAGAGATATTATGGTCGAACTAAAGCTGAAAGGACCTAAAGTTCCTAAGATCTTTATTGATCGCCTTCGCCTCCAGGAGGTGATCGAAAACCTCCTCTCTAACAGCATTAACTACAACGTGCCTCATGGGAAAATAGAACTCATCCTTGAGCCAATAAAGGATATCCTCTACCTCAACATAACAGATACAGGAATTGGGATAGAGGAAGAAGACAGAAAGAAACTGTTCACAAAATTTTTTAGAGCTCAAAAAGCGATTATCACAAATACGGAAGGCTCAGGCCTGGGACTATATCTTGCCAAGTCATATATTGAAGGGTGGGGTGGAAAAATATCCCTCAAGAGCACAGAAGGAAAAGGAGCGAGCTTTATGATAGAACTACCGATACGAACAAAGCACAAACAAGATAAGCAACTTAACTAGAAAGTATGTCTAAAAAACTAATCGTTGTCGCCGAAGATGAAACCGCTTATGGGAGCTTATTAAAGCTTGAACTGGAAAAACAAGGATACAGAGTAGTCCTTACTTTCAATGGAGATGATTTTCTTACAGCTATTCGACATCAAAAGCCTGACCTGACACTACTTGATCTGGTTATGCCGATAAAAAACGGTTTCGAAGCACTCTCTGAAATGAAGAAGGATCAAGAACTTAAAGACATTAAAGTTATTGTCTTGTCCAATTTAGGTCAAGACGAAGAAATAGAGCGAGTAAAAAAGATTGGCGTCAACGACTATTTGGTAAAATCAGATGAGGAATTCTATAACGTGATAGAAAAAATTAAAAAACTACTGTAGATATTATGAAAAAAATATTAATTGTCGAAGACGAACTTCCATATCAAAAGTTATTGCATGACCAATTGGATGTAAATGGTTATGAAGTGATTCAAGCAAATGACGGCAAAAAAGGACTTTCTCTAGCAAATAAAGAGCACCCAGATCTCATTCTGCTAGATGTCAGAATGCCAGAAATGGATGGAATGACAATGTTACATGAATTAAGAAAAGATTCATACGGAAAATCGGTGAAAATCATTGTTCTTACCAATCTTGAACCAAATGATGAGTTGATTAAAAAAGTTATAGATAATAAACCATCATACTACTTGGTAAAAAGTGATATAAAGCTAACAGATCTGCTCGATAAAATAAAAGAACTTCTTCCCTAGGCTTTTGCGTCTTCTCTCATCCTCTTTTTTAGAAAAATCTCATAGCAATAGATACTATTCTAGTTTAATTTTAGTTGACATGGTAACAAAAATAAAGCTACGATGGAAGAAATAGTGTTACAAATTTGTAGCATATATTTCTCATGCAAAACATATTCCCTTCACATGAAGAACTTGTTCCACTAAGAGAAGCTGCAAGGCTTTTGGGACTAACTATTGAAGATATACAACTCCTTCAGAAGCAACAAATCTTGCACTCGAAAAGAAGAGATGGTAGGATAGACTTCTTTTCTCTTGAGGAGATTGAAAAAATACAATCTAATAAGGGGCTGACCGTTACACAGGAAGCAGATCAAATTGTCATACAGCTTCAGCAAGAAATGGCGCATTCCCTCTCCTTTATACAAAAAACCCTGCTTTTTACTGGCACGCTAGCCGGCGCCTATGCTACTTTAGTAATTATCCTTACCGTTTCATTTAGTCTCTTTCCTCTCCAAACTGCGCAATGGTTGGGATATGTTAAAACAACAAAGGACGATTCTAAAAGCAACGTTTTGGGGATGGCAACAAGTCTGCTTGCACAGAGCTCGCCTTTGTCCCTAGGGAAAGTTCTGCAACCTATAGGCAAAGTCTCACTTGATATTGTCAAGCATACCAGTCCTAAATCCTATATAGAAATATCTAAAGTAACCATCCTTGATCCAAATGATATTCTGGGGCTTGAAAAAAGTGGCAAACTAACACCACTCCATCCAATTAAAATCCCTGCTAGTTCTTCTCTGGATATACAGACAACAGACGTTATCACAAATCTCAATTCACAGTATTTACAAGGTAAAAAACCCGGAACAAACCCTGGAGATATTGCTCTGGTAGGAGAATCAAATACTTCACAAGGACAACAGCTGATTACCAATCAAATAATTGCAGCAAACCTAACCAACATCAACCTCTCAGGATCTGCAGGAATTACTAACTCAAATCTTGCCAACTCTTCACTGACAGTCGACACATCAGGCCCTCTTTCTGGCGGTGGCTCGGTAGCCCTTGGGGGTATGATCACACTCTCCTGCCCAACGTGCGTCACGACAACAAGCTCTCTTTTTACTATCAGTAGCACAGACACGTTGATCAACAAAACCATTTCTGCATCTTTGAATACCATCTCTAACCTGAGTACATCAAATTTTAGCTCAATCAATATCTCCCAATGGACCAATGATGCTGCGTACATCACTACTGCTACTGCTGATAATCTGACCAACAAAACAATCGCGGCGGGATCAAATACTATCACCGGCTTAACAAATACCAATCTCTCAGGCTCTGCAGGAATCACTAATGCGAATTTAGCAAACTCATCTCTTACTGTAACTACCGGAACAGGACTCTCAGGAGGAGGATCTGTTTCATTGGGTAACTCAATAAGTCTGACTAACACGGGTGTCCTTTCGCTCAATTCGCAGACAGGAGCACTTAACCTAGCAGTAGGAGGAATAAATACAATCTCCACAAATAGTGGAACATTTACTATCACTGCCAATGAGGCAGATACGCTCGCAAGCGTCACAGGGAGAGGCGCGACAACAGCTACAGCATTGACATTGTCCAATGCTTCAAACAATATCACAGTCGGCACATTGACTGCCATAGGTGGAACAATTAATAGCACCACTATCGGTGCAACCTCTTCAAGTAGCGGCTCCTTCACATCACTCGCAGGGATAACAATCAACGGATTGACTATTGAAAACAACAGTAGCAATGTATTGAGTATCGCCTCAGGAAAAACATTAACGACTAACAATACGTTGACCTTTGCTGGCACTGATGAAACCACGCTGACATTTCCAAGTAGCTCAGACACCATTGTTGGGCTGACCACAATTCAAACATTGACCAACAAAACAATCGCGGCGGGATCAAATACGATTAGTGGGTTGAGTACCTCCAATTTCACCTCAGCTAATATCTCTCAATGGACCAATAACGCTGCCTATATGACCGCTTCGACTACTGACGTTCTGACCAACAAAACGATTTCAGGAGCAAGTAATACGATTTCCAATATTGCAAACTCATCCTTATCTAATTCCAGCATTACCTTTGCTGGCAATTCAGGCTCAGGAGCAATTGCCTTGGGAGGAACACTGACTATTACCGGAGCTGGCATCAATTCAGCTGTTTACTCTGGGGGAACAGTGACCATAACGGGGACAGAAGCAGACACCTTATCATCTATCACGGGACGAGGCGCCTCCACTGCAACAGAAGTGATTCTGAATGGAGGCATCACGACAACCGGCACTACTCCTCTGCGTCTTGATTCCCTAGGAGCACTTATCACACTAAAGGACAATGCCAATTTTGAAGGATCAGCTACTGTCTCAGGAACCCTGGCAGTCAATAACGACGTCTTCTCAGATCTCACCGGGTCAGGATTGTCGGTCTCAAGCGGAGCGCTAACAGTTTCAGGTTTAACTAATGCAAATCTTTCAGGCTCTGCTGGCATTACCAATGCAAATCTGGCCAACTCTTCACTGACAGTTTCTGCCGGAACAGGACTCTCAGGTGGAGGACTCGTTGCGTTGGGAGGCTCAGTAAGTCTCGCCAATAGCGGTGTACTCTCACTCACCGGAACCAGCAATCAAATAAGCATTTCGGCTGCATCGGGAAACATTGTTGTCTCGCTTCCTCAAAATGTGGATACCGGAGCAAGCCCCACCTTTTCTACGCTTAACCTTTCAAGCAACTCTAATCAACTCCTTCTTGGTACAACGCACGTCGGGACCCTCACCTGGTCCCCAAGCACAACCAGAACATTGACGCTTCCCGATGCTACAGATACACTCGTGGGGAAAGCAACCACAGATATCTTGACGAATAAAACGCTCACTGCGCCCGCAATCAACGGCACCGTCACCACAACAGGGCTGACACTTCCAGCTTTTACCGCTTCAGGAAGCATCACTGGCTCAGGCTCACCAACTATATCAAGCTTTGGCACTATCAACGGACTCACTTTAACGGCAGCATCTGATGGTCTAACAATCGCTGGTGGTACAACCTCTCGAATTTTGACCTTAACTGCAGGAGATATCACAATTGGTTCAACAATCAAACCAAGCTCAAGCAGTGTCCTCGCCATACAATCAAACGGCGCTAACGCTCTCTTCCTAGATGCTGGGGGAGCAGCTACTGTCAATGTGGGCACAACAAGCGCATCAGCAGTCACAATTGGTAAGTCAGGTGTCACAACAACAATTAATGGTACAGCAGACGCGAATAATCTCAAAATTGGCAGCGGCACAACAATCACCAAACATCTCTCTGGAACCAACACGTTTGATGCAGCCAACATAGCCCTTGGCTCATGCGGTAATATGGGGACGGTTACCGTCACAGGAGCTGCAATAGGCGACACCGTTGTAGCAACACCCACCGCCGTATCCGGCGGCGTCGAGACACTCCTTCTTATCTGGAATGCCTATGTCAGCAGTGCAAACACGGTAACAATACGGGCATGCAGCGTAGCAACACTTGGGGGACAAGATGCAGCTAATCAAACCTGGAGAGCCGATGTCTGGCAGCATTAAAATATAAAAATATGCGTCTTATTGTTACCATAATTATTTTCGTTCATGCCTTAGTCCATCTCTATGGTTTTGTAAATGAGCGGTTTCTGATTGATGCTACACACATGCGTTGGAGTAAGATTATTCGTGTCTCTGGCAGAACAACTAGGCTACTTGGCACATTATGGCTCACTACCTGCATGATCTTTTCACTATCGGCAGTAGGCCTGATAATTGAAGCAGATTGGTGGAGAATAGTAGCAGGTGTCGGGGTAGTTCTTTCCCAATCGCTTATTATTATCTATATAAAACATGCATGGCCTAGCACATTTGGTAACATATGTATCATCCTCGCCATTATATGGTTAAAATAATTCGTAAAGACTAAGCCTACTTCTTCCTCTCTATAACCAACTCGACAAATTCACGAAGCAATTTTTGCATTACTTTGTCTCTTGCAATCGATGGGATGATCTTTTCCCCCAGATCAATATATTGCTCTACCTTCTGTTGCGAGTAGGCCAGCGAGCCGGTCTCTACAAAAACTTTTTTAACCGCCTGGTGCTGACTTGGTGTAACTTTACCTGTTCCATAATATTTTGCGAGAATTTTTCTCTGCAGTATTGTTCCTTTCTCAAGAGCATAGGTAATCAAGAGCGTATTCTTGTTCTCCTCGATATCTGAAGTAGTCGATTTTCCAATCTCTTTCTCGTCTCCAAAGACTCCCAATATATCATCCTGAATTTGAAATGCCATGCCGATATATTCACCAAATTGCTTAATAGCACGAATTTGTAAAGCGTGCGCACCCCCTAACACAGCTCCAATTGTCAGAGGTCCAACAATCGTATAGCGAGCAGTCTTAAGCCTATGGATCACCACAACGTCTTTTTCTCTCTTCTCTTGATTGGGCCGAGAAAGCTTAACATCAAGCATTTCACCCGTAATCGTATCAGTGACAATCTCAGAAAAAAGTGAAATAACTCGGGCTTTAAGCCTATCATCAAATTTGCTCGCAGCGATCATTTTCGTAGCCTGGAAAAATCCCATATCTCCTAAGCAGATAGCCTGTGAGAGTGCATAGTGATTCTCACCTAAGGCTTTATAGAGTGTCGGTCGCCCCCGCCGCATCAAGCTCTTATCAATAACATCATCGTGTATCAGAAGAGACGAATGAAGCATTTCAAACGCAGCCCCTATTTTATTTATTTCACTATTTTTTTTACCGCCCCCAATCTTGTATCCCAATTTCACCAAACTCCCCCTAATCCCCTTTCCTCCCTTCATGCTCTGCGAAAAGAGTAGATATTCAGATCTGAGTTGAGAGTTAAAGCTTTTCATTCAGTTTTATAGAAACTAAGAAATGTCATTGCCTGATCTTTTTCCCGTAGTGCTTGCTGTGCTGCTTTCTCATGTTTTATAAGAAGACTTTCTAGAGAAGACGCCTCAGCGATAATATGACATTTTTTAAGACTCCTCCTTGCCTTACTGACATTCTCCAATATCGCAGCACATACCTGATCAATTACCTCATGCCAGAACATTTTTTGCAGACGGGGCAGTAACACAGAGAGGGCGATCTCTTTCTTCGTTTCTATAGAAGTTGAGTATATCCTTTCAAGAAGCAAAGCGCAAACAGGATTTATCTGACCCATTTGTAAATCTTTTTCCCAATCATGTGCGTCATCATTGAGTTGTTTTGCAATTAAGTAATGTTTGAAAAAGCCAATCATACTAACTACCTCGCGTGAATCCTCTTTATAGCCGAGATAAAAAAGTATAGCAATCGGCCCTAAAGCATGACCAAGAGATTTATAGGCAAGCTTCTCATAATTTCCAAAATCAGGGATCTCAAACCTTCTCACATCAATCTTTCCGCTAGTAAGTTTCACCCTACAATTACCGACTTCCCATGAATTTGCACCTTCCATGTAATCCATAATGACATGAAAGAACACTTTAAAACCCCTATCTTCCGGCATAAGCGATTCAAAGATAGAAGTGACCCTACGAAGCGCAGTGTTGGCAATAGAAAGCATAGTAGGATCCCCTTCCTCGTCCAAGAAATCATCATAAATAGTGTATGCAATCCAACCCAATACATTTGCAACACCTAGCTGAATGAGCAATGTACGTGGAATGCTCTCTCCCTTTTCGCCTAAACTTACGGCAAAAAAATAAGGCATTAAAGGAATCTGCCGACTCGTATCATTCTCAATCAATCTGTCTAGCAGAGAAAAAGCTCTTTTTCTGAAAGGACTGTCAAAGGGTTCAAATACTTTTTTGACTGTTTTTACAATTTGGTCATATAAAGCATCTTTGTGATCATTTTTACTGACCGACACATTCTCTCGCTTATTATTCATAAGATATTTAGAGAGACTCTCCAAACAAAGAGCAGTTGTCAGAGCAGAAGATCCTGCATAGAAAGTCTTGCCTTCTCTCGCAGGGTCTATACAAAAAGCATACGGGAGCCAACACCCATCCTCCTGTAAATCCACAAGCCAGTTCACACTCTTAGTAACCTCACTCGGATCAACGCCAAAGTTAAGGAGTGCGCTTACGCAAAGTGCGGTCTGTAAAGGGTTCCCCCATGAATAGTCTTTGTGTCTTTTTGACAAAAGAAAGTCCTTCATTTTACCAATATACTTTCCTTTATAAAAACGCGAGATAAAATAAATAATCGGATATACTGATGGATAATAAGGGGAGCTTAGTTCGTCATTATGGATACTCGTCTCAATAAAAGCATCAAGCTTAGGAAGATGAATATCAGCAAGGGACAGGAAGTAGGCTACATTACTATTAACCGCAACGTCAACATCCTGCCATTTCTTACCACTCCCTTCTCCGACAAGCCATGTCTTATATGGACCTCCCTCCTCAGACTCAACAGCAGTTAATAAGCCCACTACTCCCGCCATAGCCTCTCCATCAATGAGATTAAAGTCATAACGAAAAAGTGAGGCAAGCGCACAAAACGTATCATCCAAATCATCAGGATAGGGCTTTTCTTTAGCCTCTCTTGAATCCCTTATCCAATAGTTAAAAGACCAGTGAGGGCTTTTTTGTGTCAGAAGAAATGACGCAGCTTTCTTTTTTATTTTTTGAGCCTGAGGATTTGCTTCAACACTACTAAGGGAATCAAGGATGAGAGATGTAAAAAATGTTGACTCGTAACGAATAGCGCCCGTAAAATCACTGAGATTGGCAAAAGAAAGACTAGGGAAATTTCCCCCTTTGGCCTGCTGAGTGGCAACGAATACAACGCCATGCTCAATAGAATCAAGCACTCTTTCTTTTTTTAACATTAAATATATATTAAAACATTAACATTAAAAAAAGATTAAAATTTAGGCGCTTCTTCTTATTTTTCCTTTCGGGGACTTCCTGATGGGAAAATCTACAGTGAATATCGTACCTTTCTTTTCACTACTTTCCACAGATATTTTCCCTTGAAAATCTTTTTCAACGATATCTCGACAGATAGAAAGACCCAAACCCATACCTTTTTCAAAGCTTTTGGTTGTAAACAAAGAATCAAAAACTTTAGGAAGGTGACTTGTGCTAATACCACTTCCAAAGTCTTGAACAGTAATCCGCGCTCTTGCGCCCCTTTGTATAAGACTGATCACAATACGCTTATCCTCCCTCAAACTATCATCGTAAGCATCTAGTGCGTTCATGATCAAATTCGTCATAACTTGAGTAAGCTTAATGGGATTGGCAAACATCTGTATATCTTTTTCATAGTGAAACAAAACTTTGATTTGAGATTTCTTCTCTTTGTATGAAAGAAGCTTTATTACCTGATTTATCTCTTTCCTCAAAGAAAAATCCTGGAGAACTTCCTGATTCTGCATCTGCTTTTTGGCTGTCATAACGAAATCTTCAAGACGATTCATACCACTCACAGCCCTATCAAGTAATTGCTTGATTTCCTGCTGCTTGAGATGCTTACTCTTATCATTAAGTCGATCCAAATTAAGCGATATCAAACTTAGGTGATTCACCAGATCATGGAATAATCCCGACGACATCCGCCCAAACTCTGAAAATCTATACAATTGAAGCAATTGCTCCGCCTGTATTTGCTGCAACTCCCTCGTCCTCTCTTGTACAACAACCTCAAGTTCATCATTATATCGTTTCAAAGCAGCCTCTGAATGCCTGGCTCTCTTAAGAGCTTTTTCACTCTCCCTGTTAAATAGCCAAGAAACCAGAGCAATAACAGCTAGAGTCACTACTGCTACTACAGTGTCACCAAAATTGTGTGGCAATGCTTTCCATTGAGTATGCGGAGTATAGAAGTGTTCGGCCTGCAAAAATGATAGAACCAACAAGGTAATACTAGTAAGAGAGGTTGCTGCAAACGCAAAGACTGTATTAATAAGAATGCCAGCCATCACGATAATGAGAGCAAAAATTAAAAGCGCCTGAGGTACATCGGCTCCCCACGTTAGAACCGTATAGAATCCGGCACAATAAAGAAAGGTAATAAAGATACCAGCAGAGACATTCACCTTTCCTTTCTTTGATAGAAATAGTAAAAATGAAAAGAAGGCTAAGAATATAACAATCATAGAAGGTGAAATCGACGAGTCCGCATTCAAGTCAACAATGCATGCAACGAGAGCATGGATAAAGCTAACCAAGGTCAGAATAATTAATCCCAGAAGAAGAACATTTAAAATAAAGGCACGACGAGCGCTGTCTTTATTGGAAGATTTTGAAGAAACAAGTTTCTTAATGTTGGACAAAAAAAGCATAAAATAACTCAGGGCTAATAACATTATATCATTAGCCCCTCGTAGAGAACATAATTATGCTTATGCCCAAGGATTAAATGAAACTACAGATGCTACCATAAGCGTGTTTAGCATCGACTTGTTTCTGGCGTTTTTATCTTTCAATATTTTCTCAACAATTGCCTTCATATGTATATCACCCCCTTTCTTATAAGTTTCGTCAAGCTATATTTCAATCTTGTACCCCAATCCCCGGACAGTTTTGATAAACCTTTTTCCTAACGCCTTATAAATACGATCTCTCAAGTAATTGACGTGTACATCAACCAGGTTCGTCTTGGGCTCACTCGTGCTGTCCCAAGCATGCTCTAAAATCATCTCTCGACTTATCGTTATGCCCACATTCCTCATAAAATATTCAAGTAACTGAAACTGCTTACGACTTAAAAAGACTGAACGATCTTTTCTAGTAGCAATACGCTGCGAAAGATCAAGGCTTAGATCGCCAACGGAAAGAATCTGTGAGATAAAAGTAATAGGGGGCCTCCTCAAAAGCGCGCGAATACGTGCTAATAGCTCGGCGAACTTGAAAGGCTTTATCAAATAATCATCAGCACCTGCATTAAGAGCCAGAACCTTTGTTCTAACCTCATCCTGACCGGTAAGGAAGAGGATAGGCATTTTTAGCCCTACTTCTCTTATTTTTTTACACACAGCAACACCATCAGTATCAGGCAAAATAAAGTCTATTATGATCAAGTCATACTCATCTGCCTGCGCCTTTTCTTCCCCCTTTTTTCCGGTAAGCGCAATGTCCACAGTAAAATAATCCTTTAGCCCGTTTTTTATGGCAAGCGCCATTTCTTTCTCGTCTTCTATCAAAAGGATTCTCATATAAAAAGCATACTACACAATCATTAAAAAAAGATTAAAGTTTAGATTACAACTTTAGATTGTAGAATCAAGATATTTCTACACAGAAAGAATTACTACTGAAAAAGGGGCTCAGCAAATTATTGCTATTTCTCTCTCACGGGGACCATCAAGCTCTACCAAAACCACTCTCTGCCATGTACCCAACTCCAACTTACCCTTCCTGACTGGGACACTCACAGATGGTCCGATAATCGATGACATGATATGGTCAGGCACGTGAGCGGGATTATGCGGGTGACGATATGCAAGCTTGGGAACAATCAAATCAAAAGCATCAAGCATGTCCAAATCAGTCCCTGGATCCAAGTCAGCCGTAGTCAAAGCCGCAGTCGTATGTTTAACAAAAACCAAACAAGCTCCATCCGAAGCTCCCATCTTCAAAATCTCCTCCTCTACCAGGCGAGTAATGTCTACAATCTCTTTTCGTTTAGTAGTCTGAACATGAAGATTCATAATTTTATTATATAATATTACCGATAACCCTTAGAATCAAGCAATTTTTCTTTCTCCTCTCTCGTCAACCTCTTTATCTCAGCCTCCCGCCCCCGAGCCTCAAGAAGTGTTGAAAATTCCTCCTGGTGCGTAAGCACGACTGGTCTTCTTATTTTTGTATAGTGAGCCCCATTTTTCGAAGTATTATGCTCCTTCAACCTCTTCTCAAGGTTATTGGTGCAACCCGTGTAGTACGTGCCATCAGCGCACTCAAGAATATAGACGGTAAACTTACTTGCTGATGGCTTATGGCTCATGGCGAATTATTAATTGTTAATTGTTAATTGTTAATTGTTGCCAATCTTCTTGCAATTGCCTCTTTTACGGCTTCTATTCCAACATTCTGCTTAACAGAAATAATAAGAGGAGAATAGGCAGCATACTTAACTTTTAATTCTTCCTCATTTAAATCAATCGCGTCGATTTTATTAAACACATAGATATCGTCATCAATGTTCCGTCCTAAGTCCTTCAAAATATTATTTACTACGTGTATTTTGGTATCCACCTCAGGATCAGAAACATCGATCACATGAAGCAACACATCTGCGTGCATTGATTCCATGAGCGTAGACTTAAAGGCATCAATAAGCTTGGGTGGAAGATTACGGATAAACCCGATTGTGTCGGTAATTAGAATCTCCTTCTGTAACGCCTGCAGGTACAATTTACCAACCGTACTATCAAGTGTCGCAAATAATTCATTCTCAACAAGCGTACTTTTGCCGGTCAATAAATTAAACAGAGAGCTTTTACCGGCATTAGTATAGCCGACAATTGAAACAGTTTGTATGCCTGTCTTTTTACGTCTTTCTAGCTGCAACTCTCGATTGGAACTTATTTTCCTCAGCTGATCTACCACTTTCTTCATCGCAGCTCTCCAGTGTCTTTTCATAAGCTCGGTATTCGTCTCACCAATTCCCTTCGTCCCGATACCTCCACCCTGCTGTGACATAACAAATCCCATTCCGTAAATACGTGGGCCCATATAGCGCATGCGAGCCAGTTCTATTTGCAATTTTGACTCAATTGTGGAGGCATGTTTGTCAAATATTTGCAAAATCAGATCCACCCTGTCCCATACTTCAATCTGAGGATTTACCTTCTGGAGCTCTGTCTTTAATGCATGTACCTGCCTAGGCTTAGCTGTGGTGCTCAAAACAACGACATCGACATCCTTTTCTTTCACCAAACCTGCGACTTCTTTTACTTTTCCCTTCCCAATATAGGTAGCATTGTCAGGCTTTTCAAGCTTCTGCATGACCCGCTCAACAATCTCAGCGCCAAGCGTATCAATGAGTGATTCAAGCTCCTCCCCTACATACACTGCTCTTTCTTTGTTAGCATTGGGATTGATGATATGAATCGGCATCACCCGCAACGTATGTTTTATTTCCTGCATAGTCATTGAACCATTATAGCACCAGATCAGACCTAAGATGTCAGACTTAAGACTTAGGAAATTAGAAATTATTATAATATTCCTATATTGCATTAAAATTCCAATTGCTTACAATTAGAATATGGCGCAGAGAAATTCTAAACCACAGAAAGAGAAAAAGAAGAAAAAGAAGCAAAAGTAGGCTAGGACTCAAGGGATTTTTCGACTGCTTTTTTTAGCTCGTCGATACTGTCTTGGTCATATATCGAACAAGTCAGCACTGTTTTCTCCATTTTCTTAAAAAGCTTTACGTTTTTATCGAGCAATTTTTTGTCTCCTAGATCAGTCTTAGTAAGCAGGACTATCTCAGGCTTTTCCAGAAGGAGCGCATTATATTCTTTAAACTCCTGACGAACGGTCTCGTATGTTTTCTTAGCATCTACATCCGTAGAATCAACACAATGAATCAGCATCTTTGTCTTCTCAATATGCTTAAGGAATGAAACTCCCAAGCCCTTCCCTGCAGATGCTCCCTCGATAAGACCAGGAATGTCAGCAATCGTATGTTTATTCAACATGCCGATATTGGGCTCAAGAGTCGTAAAGGGATAATTGCCAATCTTGGGATGAGCATGCGTTAGAACAGCAAGGAGGCTGCTTTTGCCCGCATTAGGAAGTCCGATCAGTCCGATATCCGCAATTAATTTAAGCTCGAGAAACAGATTTCGCTCTCTACCGGGCGTTCCTTCCTCTGCGTATTGCGGGGCTTGATTGGTCGCTGATTTAAATTCAGTATTTCCTCTACCTCCTACTCCACCCTTCGCAAGGAGAATTGGAGTAACGGTATCTGTTATTTCAAATACTTTACCTGAATCTAGATCCGTAATCCGTGTGCCTAAAGGAAGGAAAACAGTTGTATGTTCAGCATTCTTACCAAATAATTTCTTATTTTTACCAGCTATACCATCTACTCCTATAACCTTTTTCTTAAAACGGAAAACCCGCAAATCATTCACATTGGCTGATCCCTGAAAATAGATGTTGCCACCATTACCGCCATTGCCTCCATCCGGTCCGCCCCTGGATGTTTGACCGTTTCTGAGAAAAGTTGCCGCACCATTACCGCCATTACCCGCTTTTATGTATAAATTAACGTTGTCGACTAACATATGTGTATGGTTGTATTGTACCATTGATCCACAAAATGCAGAAATACCCCTCCGCTTTACATGGGGAAGGGTATTTCTGAGCTTGCGACCTACTAGTTCTTCGGTTCTCCGCTTGGCCTCATCATCCTAAGCATGTTTCCGCCTATGGAAACATTTTGAGCCGTAACACTTCCATCGGAATTTTCAGTTCCGAAAACTGTTACCTTCTCACCTGTTTTCAGATCAGACTTGGTACCGGTTGACGCTTTATTGATTGTCGTT
The DNA here is from genome assembly GCA_023245515.1 of Candidatus Levyibacteriota bacterium. Taxonomy (GTDB): domain Bacteria; phylum Patescibacteriota; class Microgenomatia; order Levybacterales; family UBA12049; genus JAHFKE01. Next base: position 7,019 of record JAHFKE010000012.1, on the reverse strand, counting down.
TTATCCGATACTATGACAATCTTGGTACTGCCATCCTGCATCTTCACCGTAACGCTTGCATCATCCTGACTGATAATCTCTCCGCTGACAGGCCTGTTCTGGGAATTGAAACCTCTTCCCTGACCAGCTTGTCTATCGCCGAATGATCCATTTCGCCCTGCAAGCTGTGCGCCCGCAGAATTCCCACGCTGACTCATCTGATACTGCATGCCCCCGTAAAAAGATGCCACCGCAATGACGACCCCAACGAGTATCATCGCCGCCATGTTATTTTTATGTGCTTTTTGTTCCGCCATATTTAATCACCTCTTTTCTTAGACCCTCTTGCTTTTTGGAATAAAAAGCTTAGAGGTGTCTTGATCCGCCGCTCAAGCCCTGCCCGCCAGTCGCTAACGCTCAAGGCGTTTGCAGGCGGGGCTCTTCAAGCCGTGTACGAATAGTACCAGCCTCGCCGACTAGGCGGGCTGAAAAGGCGAAAAGTAAGCTTAGGCAGACAAATAATTCTCCCAATAGAATCTACTCATACCTCAATGCCTCAATTGGTTGTAAATTTGCTGCACGATTGGCCGGCCCGCCTGCCATGCAAATAATCAGACTGTGCTTGCTCTCTTTAACCTATTCATATCGTAAAGCTTCTATTGGCTGAAGATTGGCGGCATTGCGGGCAGGATACCATCCAAAAAGAAGACCTATGCCTCCTGACACGCCAATCGCCAAAAGAATCGACTGCAAAGAAATTACGAACATGAAGCCTGCTATTTTGGAAATAATAAATGAGGCAAGAATGCCGATTAATATTCCGAAAGCTCCTCCTACGAACGTTAATATGACTGCTTCGGTAAGAAATTGTGCAACAATAACTTTCTTTCTCGCACCAAGTGCTTTACGTAGCCCTATCTCACGCGTCCTTTCAGTGACCGTTACCAGCATGATGTTCATAATACCGATTCCTCCAACGAGCAGAGATATCGCAGCAATACCTGCAAGAAGCGTCGTAAATGTTCCCGTCGTAGAGGTTGCTGCCTTTAAGATATCAGCTTGAGAAAAAATTGAGAAATCAGCCTGCATCGGATCTGAGAGTTTATGCCTAGCAAGTAAAAGATATCCCACTTGATTTTGCGCATCTGTCATGACGTCAGGACTTTTTGCCTCAAGTGCCATTGATGAGAGATAGTCTTGCCCAAAAAGCTGTTTCTGAGCAAGCGTGAGAGGAACAAAGACAACATTATCCTGATTGAAAAATCCTGTTCCTCCTTTAGAACCTGTCACGCCAATCACTGTCAACGTTTGCCCCTTTACCCTGATCGTTTGTCCCACTGGATTTGCACCATCGCCAAAAAGATCAGTCGCTACTTGCGGACCCACCACAGCAACCTTTGCCATGTTTGCTACGTGCTGATCGGTGAAAAATTCTCCTTGACCAATTTCTACCTTATGAACCGAGAGATATGCAGGCGTCGAGCCAATTATCTGTACATTGGTGTTGTTCCCACCCGTTGTGACCTGCGATCTCTGTGAAATTTCTGGAGAAACAGTAGTAACAGTAGTAATTAAAGGATCACTTTCTATTGCCTTCGCGTCTTCATAGGTCAAAGTTGCTCCCCCTCCCTCGGCACCCCGCACAGCACCTGATCGTTGCGCTCCGGGATTAACAGTCAGAAGATTGGCTCCGAGAGATTGAATCTGACTCTGAACGCTTGCTTGCGTTGCCTGACCCAAAGAAACCAGCGCAATGACACTCCCTATGCCGATAACGATACCCAGGACTGCTAAGCCTGTCCGGAGCTTATTTACCGCTAGGGTTCCAATGCTTTCTGTAAATATTTCAAAATCCATATTTCGGAAATTTCTAATTCCTAATTTCTAACAAAATCTCAATATCTAAAATTTAATTTTTAAACATTGGACATTAATATTTGGTTGAAAATTAAAAATTGTAAATTGAAAATTAGCCTGCCATTCTTTGTTTCTTATTTACCTCATCGCTCACTATCTTCCCATCCTTGATCGTAATGATTCTTTTCGCGTGAGCTGCAATATCTGGCTCATGGGTGATCATTACAATCGTATGATTTTGTAAATTTGCCTCCTGGAAAATTGCCATTATTTCTTCTGCCTGGGCCGAAGCAATATTACCGGTTGGTTCGTCAGCTAGAAGGATGGATGGATTCATCGCCAAGCCCCGCGCAATCGCAACTCGCTGTTGCTGCCCCCCTGAAAGCTGACTGGAGGTATGCAAGAGTCTATCCCCCAATCCCACCATCTCTAGATATTTCTTTGCTCTTTCAAGTCGCACATTCTGTGGAATTCCGGCATATCGCATAGGAAGCATGACATTTTTGAGAGCTGAGATACGAGGAAGAAGATTAAATGCCTGGAATATGAATCCTATTTTTCTATTCCTGATGTCAGCCAATTCATCCTCAGAAAGATTTGCGACCTCCTCCCCATCCAGAACATATGATCCTGAAGTGGGCTTATCAAGCGCGCCTAAAATATGCATCAAAGTAGACTTTCCTGACCCGGAGGGACCCATGATGGCGACGAACTCACCCTTTTTAATATCGAAAGAAACGCTATCAAGGGCTACCGTCTCTATATCTTCGATTTTATAAACTTTTCTGACTTTTGAAACATGGATCATTTTATCTCTGAATACGAATTTGATTTCCTCCTCCACCAAAACCACGTCCTCCTCCCAGTCCACCACCAAAGGGTGAAGCAGTTTGCGTGGTCGTTGAGGTACCCGTAGCGACGGTGCCTGTGATCGCAGTATCTCCTTCATTAACTCCCGAGACAATTTCCGTCTGCGTATCGGATGAGTCGCCCACCTCAACGGTTACGAGAGTTGACTTACCGTCTTTTAACAACTGTACGGACGACGATCCATTTGCAATCTTGACAGCACTCACTGGCACCAGGATAACATCATTTTTAATTGAAAGAATAACAGTGGCGTTCACTGCCATGTTGGGATAAATGTTGTCTGGCGCGTCATCAAAGGTTATTGTGGTCGGATATGTCGTGACACCTGATGAGATAGAGCCATTTGTATTGATCGCTGCAACTTTCCCGGTAAAGGTCTTGTCAGGAAAAGCATCAAGTGTCATGGTAACCTTCTGACCCGCTTTCACTTTCACGACGTCAATCTCAGTCAGATCGACTGTCGCCGTAAGCTTGGAATCTTTAAGAGTAATGTTGCCCAAGGTTTGAGAACTTGTCGTAGTAGTCGTTGTTGATGAAGAGCTGTTCCCAACGATAGGAAGCCCAGGGGTAATGCTGAGATTAGAAACATATCCAGAAATAGGCGCCGTAACAACTGCGGAGGTTTGCGAGTAGGATAGCCAAGCGCTTGATAACGCCGCTTCTGATTGAGCGATAACGTTTTTCTGATTGCTGTAATCAGTCTCTGCCTTAAGCCAATTAGCTCTCTGAATAATATAGGTGGGATCGTCCGTCACGGGATCCTTCGTGCCCTTGCCGTTAACGAAAGTCTGATTTGCCTGAAATAATGCTGCCTGCAATGCATTCATTTGATTCTTGGCGCTATTCAAACTATTTTGTGCGGATAAATAACTAGAGTAAGCAGCTGTCTGCTTTTGCTGAGATGATTGATCAAGAGAAAGCTTGGCGATCGTGTCCCCCTGATCAACATAATCTCCATTGGCGACAAGCACCTCAGTGACCACACCTGTTGCCTGAGTTGCTATCGATGCATTACCGGCTGAAGAGACTGTACCAGAAGAAGTTACACTGGTGATAAGCGTCCCACGTGTAGCTGTAGCTGTCTGGTACTGAGGCTTGGCGCTTTTTTGTGCCAGAACTTTGCTATAACCAAACCAACCAAGAAGCAAAACTACTCCAACCAGCACCAACTTCTTAAAAAGTGAAAGTTGCAGAAAATAGGAAAATAAAGATGTTATTTTTTCTTTGATAGAACTTAGTAATTGCATTATATTTATTGTAAAGACTAATACTTAAAACTAGCTGAACTCTAGTACGACAGTCGTTCCCGCACCCTTAACTGCTTGCTTACTCCTTATAACAATTGCTCCGCTATGCAAACCAACAATCTCTTTTGCCATAGCAAGACCTAAGCCGTAACCTGTAACCTTCTCCTTGGATCGCGATTTAGTTCCTCTATAAAATCTGTCGAAGACAAGAGGAAGATCCTCTTCTGCAATTCCTATACCATTATCTTTAATCTCTATTCTGACTTTTCCGTCGATTGCTTTAGCTGCTATAGAGATCTTACTCTTTGGAGGTGAATATTTCACCGCGTTATCCAACAAGATTACCAAGAGCTCGGTCAATCTTTCCGGTATTCCTCTTATTCCCACATCTTTAACATTCTTTTGAACTATAATATTTTTCTTCTTTATAAGTCCGCTAAGCTTCCTGATCGATGCATCAACTATCTCTACAACTGAAACTTCCGTCATATCTTTTGTATTTTGAGGTTTGCCAAGTTGTGATAACCCAAGTAAATTATCAGATAAAGACTGAAGATTCACGGTCTCTTCCAAGTTGCTTTCGAGAAGTTTTTTTGCCTCAGAAAGTGTCAGGTCTTTATTCCGAAGCGCCACTTCTATTTCTGAGCGCAATGACGTAATGGGAGTTCTGAGTTCATGAGAGGCATCTGTTATAAATCTATTCTGCTCATCAACCATCTTTTGAATCGGCCTAAGCGTTCTTCCTGCCAAGAAATATCCCGCGGCACCCGAAAAAACCAAGATCATAATATTAAGCAAGCCCAAATTAACAAGGAGTCTCTTCCTGGATTCTTCAATAAATTTTGGGTCCGGTCTTCCTATTTTGAAGAAGTGATTGCCTGAAGGAGGTGGCACGATTACACCATCCCTAATCTCTTCCTGAATTTTTACATGCATTTTTTCAAACTTGCGAAACTCAAAAGTAATACTTGAGTAAACAGCAAAACTGAATAATAAGCTGATCGTCATGATGATGACCAAGTACCAAGCTGTAAGTTTTAATCTAGCTTTTTCAAACATATTATTTTCCTATCCTATATCCAAACCCACGGATAGTGTGGATAAGTTTTTTATCAAAACCTTTATCTATCTTATCTCGCAAATGCTTTATGTACACTTCAACCGTATTGAGTAGAACATTTGCATCATAACTCCATACGTGATTTATGATCTGCTCTTTCTTCATTATTTTGTTTGGATGACGCATAAGATATTCAAGCAGAGAAAATTCTTTATTCGATAAGTTAATTTTTTTACCAACCCTTTGCACATCGAAAGTCACTGTATCAAGCGTGAGATCTTCAACAGACAATTTGGAACCCACCGATTTTATCGGACGCCTTATCAAAGCCCTTACCCTTGCCAAAAGTTCTGTGAAGGCAAAAGGCTTGCTCAAATAATCATCAGCTCCTGCATTTAAGCCCTCGACACGATCCTTAATTTGTCCTTTTGCAGTGAGAAATAAAATTGGGGTATGAATATTTTCTGATCGCAACCGTGTGACGATCGCAACTCCTTCAACCCCAGGAAGAAGACGGTCAAGAATGATCACATCATATTCCTCACTAACGGCAAGGTCATAACCATCCGTTCCGGTGTAGGCGACATCAACGGAGTAATTCTCCTGCTCAAGTCCTTTCTTTACAGAGTTGGCAATCTTATGTTCATCCTCAATAACCAAAACCCGCATAGCATGAGATTATACCACTTCGCTGAAAATAAACTGAAGGAGGGCTACTTTTGCAAATTTGAGGCTATGAAATCTTCTACCTTTTGCTTTGCATCACTATCAGTGAACTGCTGAGGAGGTGATTTCATAAAGTATGACGATGGGCCGACGAGCGGACCTCCAACACCACTATCAAGTGCCAACTTGCAACAACGAACGGCATCGATCACCACACCCGCGGAGTTGGGCGAATCTTCAACGGATAATCGAAGCTCTACATGCATTGGTACGTCTCCAAAGTGACGGCTTTCGATACGAATAAATGCGACTTTGTTATCCTGCAACCATGGCACCCAGTCACTCGGACCAATATACACGTTCTCAGAGTCAGGCAACGTATCGACACCGTGTAAATTCATCTGAGAAGTAACAGCTTGCGTCTTGGAGAGCTTCTTTGACTTCAGCCTACTCCTCTCAAGCATGTTCTGAAAATCCGTATTGCCACCTACATTGAGCTGGTATGTTTTATCAATAGGCATTCCTCTATCCATAAAAAGGTTTGCTAGCACTCGATGTACGATAGTCGCACCGACCTGCGACTTAATATCGTCTCCGACAATTGGCACTCCTGCATCGGTAAATTTCTTAGCCCACTTTTTATCTGTCGCGATAAAGACAGGAACACAGTTGACCATACCAACTTTGGCCTTCAAACAAACATCCGCCCAATATTCAACTGCCCTCTGACTACCTACAGGAAGATAGTTGACTAGGACATCAGCTTTCGCTTTCTTAAGGATTGCCACAGGATCTACATCAGCCTTTTTTGAAACCTTAACAACATCTTTCACATATTCACCAATACCATCCAACACCTTAGTCTTTTGAACAGTAACACCAATCTTACTTACCTTAGCAAATGTTTTTGTATTGTTGGGATATGCAAGAATTGCTTCACTCAGATCCTTACCTACCTTCGTTTCATTAACATCAAAAGCTGCGACCACTTCTATGTCGGAGATTGAATAGCCTCCCAATTGAGGATGCATGAGACCGACGATTGATTCTTCTTTGGAATTTTTATAATACGTAAGTCCTTGTACAAGCGAACTCGCACAATTACCTACACCTACTATCGCTAATCTGATTTTTTTCTTTGCCATAAAATTAAAAATTCCCAACTGAAATTGGGAGATTTCATTGTAGAAACTGAGACCGTGGTTGTCAAGAATGAAAACCGCGTATGAGCCTTTATTCTTTCGACTGAGCCAGTGAAGAGAACACGCTATTCACAGCAGATAGAACGATACTGAGTAAAACTGCCCACCAAAATCCGTCTACGGTAAAACCGGGAACCA
>JAHFKE010000073.1 GCA_023245515.1 Candidatus Levyibacteriota bacterium | reverse complement strand
GATTGAAGAATTAATTATCTAAGTGGTTGCTGATCACGTAATTGCCACGAATGTAGCTTTTTATCATAGTGATATCTTCGCACAGAATAATCTCCTCCGAAACGATATTGTGGATAAACACCAGTAATTTTTGCCTCAGCGATAGTTGGATGATCAAGGTAATATAAGGTGTTACGAGTATGCGCATTCCCCTGAAAGAGGGTAACAGCACTGGAAGCAGGTAATTCTTCTTTATAGATCTCCGTTGTTTGCCGTATACCTTGTGCACTGACAGCATCACGCCAATCAAGCATACTCCATCGATAAGGGTTTTCTTCTTGTTTAGGATCAGTATGTTCCAATTGATCGTACCATGAGGAAAGATTAGTAAGAGCCGCACCATAACCTACAGCGCGAAGAATAGTACGACGCGGCAGTGGATTTCCTTTTTTAAACAATTTCTTTGCTGCCAATCTCCCTCCGTGTATAACGTCAGTGGCAACAAGCCCACCCCCAATACCAAGCAGGAGGGACGCATCAAGGCGTTGAGACCAGTCTGTTTCAGGATTCACGACAACAATATCTTTTCCTTCTCGAGCACAAATACTTCCAACTCCTCCAAAAAAACCACTTACTAAATCATTATAGGCGCTTGGTGGAAAAGAATTTCTTATATACTCACCAGCACTACCAGAAACAGGCTGAGCCATTAACTGCATCTGTGTATTAAAGTATTCCAGCATAACTAGTGAAGATTTTTGTATACGTTGGGTAATATCCTGCTCCCTTCGAGCAAACACTTCTCCCGTATGCACTACCCCGACAAGATTAAGCTGTGTATCAGCAATATCTTTCGAAGGCACAGGTTCATAGGTACTGGCACGACGGGCTCGTCGCTGATCTTCTTTTACTAATTCAGCTGGTGTCTTGCCTTGGTCAAAAAGCATGCGACCGATAACCTCTTTCCCACCCCAATAGGTACCAAGGCTTGCCAGTCCAAATTTCGCACTATCATACAAAAGACTTCTTCGATCTTTGCGAGACGAAGATGATGGTTCATGTTCAGTCATAAGAAAGGTATTCTAGCAAATGAAGATGATAGAATCAAGTCTAGAGTAAGGCGTCCTTGATTAAAATAACGAGGGTTGAATAATTGTTTATCTACTTGCGTGGAATAAGAGACAGCATCTCGCTTACATATTTGGTAACATCATCGGGTTCATATGTCATAATGGTATCAAAGTCCTTTTGTTCAGCAGCCTCCTCAGCATAAGAGAGCGCCATTTGCGGCACATAAACAAATTTATTTTGTTCTGGATCAAAGGAGTACACTACGGCACTATCGTTTCTTCTGAAGGTAAATTGATCTTCCTGCACATCGACACCCAAATTAATAGATCTTGTTTGACCATCCTTTGGCAACGCAAATCGTAATCGTTCGCTTATCTTATCCAATTTCTCTGGTTTCGTCGCCAGATTGTTAAACTCCCCAAGTGATTTGGCATGCCCAACATCCAGTCTAGCACTGGTAAGTTTACCTTCCGTAAATCCAACATTGAGACTCGGTTCATTAGGGTGATAAGCAGGATACACAATCTGCTCCTGAACATGACGCAATGATTGTATGTATGAATCTGGTACTATCACACCTTTTTTCTTATGGTAGCTAAAACTAAAGCCAAAATCGTGTTCTCCGTCATGAACAACGCCAGTATCTGTATAATATGGTTCGCGTAAGCCTCTCTTTCTACGACTACCCACCTCACTTTTTTTAGCAGCGTGAAGCGCCGTGGCAAAATGAGTAAGCGTACTCTCAGATTGATCAACAGTATTTGAAAATTGTCTCTTTAGTTGACGAAGATTTTCTCTCCCCTCCGCAGTTAGTTCGGACACGACAGGCTCGTTAGGTGTTGATTCCGCTTGTCTTCGACGAGGTTCTTTCCCCCATGGAATATATCTTTCAGGCATAATAGCCCATATTATACCACATGTCTAGATTGATCAGGAGGATATTGTAGGAACCAATGACACTGCTTCCCCAACAAGTTGCTCATATTCTTTTTTTGAAAGCTCTAGGCCAAGCTGCCTATCCATTGCCTCTGTATACACACCTGTTGTCAGATGTTGCAATGCTGAAGTGTTACGCTGGCTTATCTGAAATGTACGATCAGGAACTGAATATTCATATCTTTGCACCACTAACTCCTCACTCTCTAATCCTCGCGAGATAGATGGTGGTATATCATGTGCACCCAAAGAAAAAGACAACCAATAATCACGCGCTCCAAAGATAGCAGCAGCATCTAACCCTCGCATAAGTCCTGGCAAGAGACTTGCCTTCTCTTCAATTTCTGAGAGATCTTCTGGCCAATTCCATCGAAAGGTAATATCATGTGTTTTACTATCTACAAATCCTATTGACATGTGCATACCATCAAAAACCGATTCTTCTGAAACTAACGTTTGTGTATAAACGAGAGGAGTAATCCTCTCGTTTTCTCGATATTCAATGCTCCAAGCATCTTGTGAATCTGTTTTTGGCTGCTCGATCAGACACGTTTGACCATCTCTCAAAACACTCGATGAGCTGCTTAAATCATCAATTTGTTGGAGTGCAAATGTTTCAACAGGTGCAACAATCCCACGGAGTCTTCTTTGAAACTCGACAAGATGCTGTCCTTTATCTTTGAATCCACCATCATTTGGTAATAGACGCTCAGTCATAAGAGAGCATTTTACCAAATGAAGAGCTTCGAGGCAAGTCTAGAGCATCGAAAGGGCGCTATGCTTAAATAACGCTTCCCATCAGGTAAGTTCTTCTTTAAGAATTGCACTGAGGTTGATACTATAAATGATCTCATCAGGAGAAATAGATGATTTGAAAACTTGTTCAAGAAGATGAGGTTGCTGTTCTAGCCAACTCCAATAGCGCTCATTCCTGACACGTCTGTTCAATGAGAGACGTTCTTTAACAGAAGGGGCTTCCGCCGTCTCTTCTGAAACAGGAGTAAACAAAACATGATCATAGTCTATACTTGCTATGTAGCCGGTCAGTTCCACCTCTACTAATGACCGAACTTCCCATATACCTAATTCAAGTACACCATTTCCAGGGGAACCAGCACACAGTAACGAAACATTGACAGCAAAACCAGGCGGTAATGCAATAAGATCCCTTCTTCCTTCTCGTTTTTTCGTCATCTTTAAAAGCTCAGAAGAGGTTACTCTTGTTGGTTTCTGAGAAGAATTCAATAAAAGCTTCTCAGGAATTCGTTGTGGCAATCGCTCTATCATTGTGAAAGTGATACCACTCTTAGCTTTTTTTGTCAAGAAATTTTCCCACCAAAAAACCGCCCTTACTGGCGGTTTTGTTGGATATTTCCCTTGATAACAAAAAATCCCTGGTGATGACCTATTGTCCCGCATGCGCAGTATCGTGGGCGCTGACGCGTTTCACTTCTCTGTTCGGAATGGGAAGAGGTGGTGCCATGTCGCTCAAATCACCAGAAAATTTCTGTTATCAAAGGTCTAGTCGCTATGCAAGCATAGCTCCTTAGTAAGTGAAGAGAAAGTCTACCTCGTGGGTAAACACGTCTATAAAATTTACCTATAGACCATTAGTACTGGTAAGCTTAACACGTTGCCGTGCTTCTACTGCCAGCCTATCAACCTAGTAGTCTCCTAGGGGTCTTTCGAGTCTTGCGACTCACCGAGATCTTATCTTGGAGGCGGCTTCCCACTTAGATGCTTTCAGCGGTTATCCGTTGGGAATCTAGCTACTCGGCAGTGCTCCTTTCGGGAAACAACCGACACACCAGGGATTCCCTCATCCCAGTCCTCTCGTACTAGGGACGAATCTCCTCAAATCTCAAACGGGCATACAGGATAGAGACCGAACTGGCTTACGCCGTTCTGAACCCAGCTCGCGTACCTTTTTAACCGGCGAACAGCCGGACCCTTGGAACCTTCTCCAGCTCCAGGATAAGATGAGCCGACATCGCGTTTAATCACTTGTTACCAAGTGCTCTGACTATACCTTCACCCCGCTCAGCGGGGGCTAGCCGTTTAGGTAAGTTATAATTTTACAAGTTACCTCATAAATACTTACCTCCCTATACTCGTATTAACCAAGTATAGAAGTCGATACGGTGCTGCTCACAGGATCCTTTCAGACCATTCTGTATTGCAGAACCTCGGTATTGACCATTACTGTGTTCGCCTATAATGGTGTTCACCGATTTTGACTAGTATTTTTCCTATTCATCGCATTCTCTATCTGCGTTTATGAATAACCAAGACTTAGAGATTACTCTCTAGGCGCCCCAATGTGTAGTTAAGGTGCCAAACCGCATCGTCGCTGTGGACGCTTGGATGCGATCAGCCTGTTATCCCCGGGGTAGCTTTTAGCCGTTAAGCTGTGTGGATACCACTATCCATCACAGGATCACTAACGCCTACTTTCGTACCTGCTCGACTTGTAGGTCTCGCAGTCAAGCTGGCTTTTGCATTTACGCTATCATCATGATTTCCATCCATGATTAGCCAACCATTGCGCGGCTCCGTTGCGTTGTAGGAGCCTACCTCCCCAGTAAAACTGCCCACCAGACACTGTCCCTCGCCCGTATTTTTATGCGGGTCAAAGTTATGCTCACTCATTCTAAAGAGAGGTCTTTCATTGTTGTCGAAACTCCCTCCTATTACTAAACAATTAGAAAAAGCTTGCAAATGCCAAGCTACAGTAAAGCTCCCGGGGTCTTTTTGTCCATGTATACCTAGGCCGCGTCTTCACAGCCATCTCAATTTCGCCGGGTAAATGATTAAGACAGTTACTTGGTCGTTCTACCTTTCGTGCGGGTCGGAACTTGCCCGACAAGGAACTTCGCTACCATAGAACAGTTATAGTTACTGCTGCCGTTCACCGGAGCTTTGATAACAAGCTCACCTCTTGCGAGGATCACCCACCATCATTGACTTACCGGCACTGGGCAGGTGTCAGCCCCTATACGTTGCCTTTCGGCTTTGCAGGGACCTGTGTTTTAGATAAACAGTCGCCAAGTAAACTTTTGTTGTAGCCACTTTTTAAAGGTGGCAAGGCATCTCCCATAGGTTACGCCTAGCTTTTTTGCCGAGTTCCTTAATCATCTGTCTCCCGATCACCTTAGTCTACTCGACCAGCCCACCTGTGTCGGTTTGCGGTACGGAAAAATATGCGTTTTGGCGCGTCTTGCGACGACCACAATGAGGCTTTTCTTGGTAACTGAAAGAGATCAAATCGTTCCCTGTTTCCAGGGACCTTTCCATCGCAGCTCAATTAAACACGATAACGGATTTGCCAATTATCACTACTTTACTGCTTAGACCCACCTTGCGGCAGGCTTGATGCTTCCAACTACGTCACCACCTTGCAATACACATACCCTGTAGTCGAATTTTAACGACTTGTCCATCGGGCTAATCCCCTTTAACGAGGAAGACCCTTAGGGCCGACTAACCCTCCGCTGATGTACATAGCGGAGGAAACCTTGGGCTTTCGGTGTGCAGATATCTCATCTGCATTGCGCTACTCATGCCGGCATTCTCACTTCTATCCGCTCCACCATGGTTTACACCACAACTTCACAGCAAATAGAACGCTCCCCTACCAATTAAATAAATTTAATTCTCCAATTTCGGCAAGAAACTTAATCCTCGATAAATTTTCGGCGCCACAAACCATCCGCCAGTGAGCTGTTACGCTATCTTTAAAGGATGGCTGCTTCTAAGCCAACCTCCTGGGTGTCTCTGGATCGTGACTTCC
>JAHFKE010000072.1 GCA_023245515.1 Candidatus Levyibacteriota bacterium | reverse complement strand
GTCAGTTTTTATAAATTTCTTGCTCCCATGATTACTAATGAGGGATTTAAGAGGAACTTTTCCGTCTTTTGTTTTTTTCAGAAGTCGATCAATTAGTCTTTGTCTATCTGCTCGATCTTTCGTAAATCATCACACCTACCCACATATCATGGCATGTTCAGATCTATCTATCTTAAATTTCTTAGGGAACCTGTTATGAACTATTGGTTGAAAGCGGGTTAATCTGAGTGTTTAAAAATTCTTTGGGGGTTAGGATAGGCTTCTTTTCATGAATACGCCTAATGAGGTCTGCATAGTAGGTCCGTGGATTAACATTATTGAGTTTGCAGGCTTCAATAAGTGAAAAGTGAATAGCTGCAGCTTCAGCGCCGTCTCTTGAGTGGGTGCCATACCAAGTTTTTCTCCCAACTACGGGACTTCTCAAAAGCCTTTCAGATGGATTGTTGTCGATAGGAATGAGTGGGTTGGATAAAAATAAGGTAAGGTTCTCAAAATACTTCAAGAAGTAGTTGAATGCCCCAGCCATAGCACTTTTACTTGAAAAACGATTCACTGCACCTGCGGCATGCTCTCTCATGAGAGCAAAAATAGGTACAGATTCTTGTCTTATTTCAAGAATTTTCTCGTCTGGCTGGTCCTTTGCCAATGCTTCCAACCTATAAATCTCTTTATATTGATCGATCATAAACTGGGTTTCAGCCGGAGCAGCTTGCCCTTTAGGGGGAAGAAATTCTCTACGAGCATGACTGTTGCAATATGCCGATTTGATAAGGGCTTGGCCATTAGACCTTCGCGCCTCATTGGCTTCACGAATTGCCTTCCCATATCCTGAATAGGCATCCGTAAGTAAAACTTCGCAATTAGATTGCTCTAGGATTATAGAAGCCACGTCACCGGACCTGGTGTCGTGGCATTCATAAAAGCAAGATTTTTTGCTTAAACTTAGAAAACCCCATAGGAACCAGCTAGTCTTTTCATCTCCCTCAAGCATTTTATGAGTGGTCTCGTCCCCAAGTAAGACAAGCGTGTCCAAGGTTTCTTGTCTTAAACGCTCATAGGCAATTCGAGAGAAAAAAGCCAGCTTAATACTAGCCCCTATAAGGCTATGAGGAGGGAGACCAGGAAATCCCTGACGTTTTGCCATCTGACAATAGCGTTCCATTGGTATGAGATCACAGTACTTAGATAGTGTTGCATCGGTTATTAACTCATCGCTGTAGCTTGATCCAGGAACCACTCGTGGAATAGCTGGCGTTGTGACAATATCTCCATGGCACTTTCCGCAGCGATACTTATGACGATGCTGTCTGACAATAATAAATTTTGCAGGGATACGGGTAAGGTATTCACTGGTCTCGGTCATGCCTGAATCGTGCATTGTACTGCCACAGCACTTACACTCAGGTTCTTCTTCAAAAGTTATATGCTTGTCGATGATTTCAGCATTTGGATATCTCTCACTAGGGAGTCTTGTTATTGCTGATTTTTGCTTTGAGTCAGGCTCCTTCGCTTTGTTTGAAGATGGAGATTTTTCCGAACTCGGGGAAAATAGCTTTGATCTGATTCGAAAGAATTTACCCTCAATCTCGATGACCTTCTCTTCTAACTCATTGACATAGCCTTCCAGGAAAGTGGCTATTTTTAGATAGGTCCTGGCAACAACAAGCAGATCGCCGCGACTGAGCGAGTCAAGCTGCTCGTCAGTAAAAGGCTCAATTTCTGATAATTTAACTTTCATTCTGGGAAGATGGCACAGCTCTCATGAATTATACTTAAGAAGACGCTATTAGGCATGTGAGCTAACATATTTTTTTTGTTCTAAAGGGCTTTCTATAAATCGTTTGTTTAGATTGGCTCCCTCCAGAAAAAGACTGAATTCCGCCTGGGTTAGAATAATTTCTTTATTATAGTAAGGATTGATTCTAACAAAGAGCCCCTTTTCTAGGCGTTTTGCGATAATCACAAGACCAGTTCCATCATAAAGCAAACATTTGCAAGTCGTTCGGCTACGGTTAAGAAAGACAAACAGGTGCCCAGAGAAGGGGTCTTGATTTAAGATATTTCTCACCCTTAAAAATAGGCTATCAAACGAAGCCCTCATGTCAGTTGGTTCCTTTGCAACATATATGCTTGTTCTTCTGTTCAGGCCAATCATGCGGACTTCTTTAAAAATTCAACGAGATGGTCGACCTGAGCAAAACGTATGACCCTACCGTTAGTCCAGACTAGTTCGATTGGCGAACCAAGACCCCCAGTCATAAGGTCTGTAGACCCTTCGAGGCTAAGCTGTTTAAATTCGCCTTCCCCATAGTGGCCATCTCTTTTGAGCTTCTTAGCTTTGCCTATAATTGACGCCATCTGGCGTTGGCTAAAGCCAAGTGATCGATAGAACTCTTTGCTTGCACCTGTCCAATTCTCCCAGGCAATCAACACTTCATACAAGACATCTTCACTCACATTCTTTAAGTATCCCTTGTCGGTTACATACGAGCTAAGTTTCTTTTTTAAAGACACGTTATCCATCGCTAACCTCTCTAGTTGGTGATAATCCAACTATGACTGTCGACGCTAACGTAAGAACCTCCAAAAATGCTAAAGCCGAATGCACATCTAGCATTGGCGGAGAACAACCACGTATAAAATTTAAGTTGTGAAGGATGCTGTCATTGAGAGATGAATCGGGGGTTGGAAGGTATCCGCTAGTAGTCTTTGATTCCAGTCGAGGCTGCTAGCAGGGATACCAACTTCAGAGCCCTGAGGTCCAAAGTCTGTCTGGATGTCTACGGGGCCTGTTTAACTTTGTCTAGCCCTGAGATATTTTTACCTTGTCTAACCAATACTTACTGGGGATGCAGCGTCGCTGCTCGATATGTAAACTCACCTTCATTGTATGCCAAAGCTGCGACCGTGGGCACTGGTACTGTGGAGCTAGCTGCTCAGTCAAAGCTCGTCGCCTCTCTTGCTCCAGAGCCAGCAAACGATATCGCCAAACCAAGGCAGGGCAAGCCTCACACGCTGCCTCTCAACGTCGCTACCGTCAAAAAAAAAGACGCCATGACGATTCCGAGATCTATCACTCTTCTGCAATTTCAATACCTTCGTTAGTTCCACATGACTCGACCATCGCAGAAGGTGCGAAGCATGATCCTTCAAACCCTTTCTCCACCAAGGAGTCAGTGGGGAGGTGTCATTTTTGCAAACGTCCCATCGACGCTACCATTAATGGCAGACTCTACCCACGAAGCTATGGAGAAGATATTCACTTTAATTTTAGGACTTTATTCTATGATTACTCAGGAGACACGAGCTGAGATCTGCCGCTTGGTTAGAAGCGAGCATTTCAGCATTACTAAGACTGCAAAAATTGTCGGTGTACACCATCACACAGTCCAAAGGGTATTGGATATGGATGGTAAAGCTCCGATTGTACACCGGATTAAAAAATCACAACTTGATGTTTACGCTAATTTTATAACCCAAAAAATCGAAGAGTATCCACAAATCAAAGCAAGTACACTGTGGCGCATGTTAAAAGATCGAGCTTACACAGGTTGCGCACAGTCAGTTAGGCGACGTGTTCAACTTCTCCGTGGTGGACGCCCTAAAAAGGCCTTCTTGCCTATCACTGCATTTCCTGGAGATGAAGCTCAAGTTGACTGGGCTCACTTTGGAACAATGAAGGTAGGGAGAGCGCAAAGAAAACTATCTTGCTTTGTTATGGTGCTCTCGTATTCACGTAAGCTCTTTGCAAAGTACTTCTTCGATCAAACTTTGGACAGTTTTCTTGCTGGTCATGTTGAGGCTTTTAGCTACTTTTGTGGTGTCCCCAGACAAATTCGCTACGACAACCTGAAGGCTGCCGTCGCAGAGCGTTATGGCCAAACTGTTAGATTTAATGGACAGCTCCTTGAACTAGCGGCCTATTATGCTTTCAAACCTTCGGCATGTAATCCTTACTCAGGCCATGAAAAAGGTCGAGTTGAGCGTAGTGTTCGTTATATCCGTGAAAGTTTTTTTGTCGGTCGTAGTTTTTCAACAATAGATCATTTAAATACTGCACTTGCAGATTGGTGTGAAAACGTTGCGTCTATGAGGTCTTGGCCAGATGATAGACAGCAACGTGTGTGTGATGTTTTTGCAAAGGAACAGCAAACTCTTATCCACCTGAGTAAACAGCCTTTTTCAGTTCGGCAAGAACGGCCTGTACGTTCGGGAAAAATTCCATTCATTCGATTTGATAAGAATGATTACTCGATTCCTTTTGAGTGCACAGGAAAGACTCTCAGCTTAAGCGCTACTTTTCAAGAGGTCTTCATAAGTGACCAAGGGTCTCTAATTGCTCAGCATAAAAGGACTTACAGTTGTGGAGAAAAAGTAATTACTCAGCAGCACTTTGCTCGTCTCATAGAAAGTCGTCCTGGAGCAGAGACTGTTGCAGCTCGGGCTTACTTTACTAAACTGTTTCCAGAAGCCTCTGCCTTCTTTAGCCTAATGGCAGAACGAGGGGGATCGCTAGGCTCTGCTACTGCAAAATTCTTTGACTTAATGCGAACTTACAACTCTAAAGTTGTAAGCGAAGCTATTGCTCAAGCTGTATCGCGTGACTACGCTGAGATGAACTACATTGCAAATGCCTGTGAGCAGATATCACGAAAAGACAAAGAGAGTCGTGTTCGTCTTCCCATAGAACTTCCAGAACACCTTCCTGGCGCCAATCTTGAGGTTAGGCCTCATGATACGGCTACGTATGATGAAATATTTTAAGGATACACATGATGAATGAACTTGAAACAAAACTTATGAATTTAGGCTTCAACTACCTCGCAAAAAACAGTGCAGACTTCTGTGCACAATTAACAAAGAAAAAGCTTTCGCCATTTGAAATTGTCGAGCTTATAGCACGTCTTGAACACGGAGAGCGTCTGAACCTAGGTGTTATGCGAAGAGTGAAGGCAGCTGCTCTTGGGCGCTACCGTCCACTGTGCGACTTTGATTGGGCCTGGCCAAAGAAGATAGATCGTACTGCAATTGAAGAATTGATGACTGCAAAATTTGTCAATGAGCCTATCAATGTCATCATCTTTGGTTCATCCGGAGTAGGTAAAACCATGATTGCTAAAAACCTTGCATACCAAGCAGCTCTGAGTGGACATACAGCCATGTTTACCGAAGCATCTGAAATGTTGTCGGATCTTGAGCGCCAAGAATCTCCTCGCTTACTGAAGCTCAGACTTGCGCGCTATATACGTCCCAAAGTACTGGTTATAGATGAAATAGGCTATCTCTCGTACACCAACCTGGCAGCAGATCTTCTATTCCAAGTCATCACCCGACGACATGAAAAGTCTAGCACCATCATAACGACCAACGTCGCTTTTAAGGACTGGACTAACATTTTTCCAGGCGCTGCTTGCATAGTAGCATTACTCGACCGGCTAACGCATCGTGCAGAAGTACTTTCAATCGAAGCCGACTCCTATCGACGTAAAGAATCGAAGGAACGTAAGGGCCGATCTAAGAAGGAACTTGTCGCAGAGTAAACGGCAGGTGCTTGTGTTCCCTCTCAGGGGTGCACTTTTGAATAGCAAATTCAGATGATTTTACGATAGCGTCAACACTTGATAATCTTACAGTTTTTCTGCAAAGCAAGTTCTCGAAATTTAGGGATTAAGAACTCTCGAACTTGCCATACAGAAGTTTTTTTCTAAACTTAGGAACAAAGACGAGATGATACTTGCAGTCCCACTTAGAATGGGACAAACTTTGAAATTCGGACATCTTTTCTCCTTGGACCGCCAAGCC
>JAHFKE010000071.1:4718-5940 GCA_023245515.1 Candidatus Levyibacteriota bacterium | reverse complement strand
ATAATATGGAAACAAGACGTTTACAAAAAACAGGAGGATCGAGTATTACGGTGACTCTTCCCAAAAAATGGATTGAGAAGAATGGGCTGACGGATAAGGATTTGCTTAAAGTATCCTACTCTGATTCCGCGATTCTCGTGCTACAACCTCTGACGAACAAAAAGATTATATCCCGCTCTAGGATCAAACTTGATGGGTTGACAGATAAAATGCTCGTGAGAGAACTCATAGCTCATTACATTTCAGGCGTTGATGATATTACTCTTCAAGGCGTGAGAATCTCCCCAGAGCAAAGAACGAAAATTCGAGAACTGTCCAACTTCCTCACCGGCTTTGAGATTATTGATGAATCCGCCGAGAAGATAATTATGCGAAATATCTTTGACCCATCCAAATTCCCTGTCCACAAAAATATTGAGAAAATGTTTTTTACGACTATCTCTATGTTCAAAGACGCGCTCAATGCTCTCATGGAGAACGATAAGGCTCTCGCAACAGATGTCATCCAAAGAGATTATGAGATCGACAAGCTCTACCTGGTCATTAAAAGACAAGAGCACTCGCTAGAGTACAATAAAATTTCACAGGAGGAGATCGGCCTGAATTTGTCCGATCTGCATTACTACAAAGATGTCGCGACACAACTGGAGCGCATTGCTGACCATGCCGTGAAGATCACCCGAGCTGTCGAGAATTTTGACAAAAAGTCTGTACACCTGTCATCTTCCTTCACCAATGCAGCTGATAAGATAACGATCCTTCTTAATAAATCTCAGGACATGGTGAAGAAAATGGACAGAAAGCTTGCCCATGAAATTTTGGATAGAAACTCAGAAATAAAAAAGTTAACAATTAACTTTGACAAGATGCGACCCGAAGAAATGTTCATCCTGAACCTCATCGAAGACAGCTTCGACCGCGTCAGAGGCTACACCACCAATATCGCGGAAATCACCATCGACCAATCCGTAGAAAAAGAAAACAAGTAAGGCTACACCGTCTGTACGAGGATCATGTTGGTGCTACCTGACTGGCCAAAAGGCATACCTGCAGCGATAAGATACTTATCTCCCTTAATCAAATCTACAATACCGTTCTTCATCGCCAATTCCCTTGCCTGTTCACGCATATCCTCAAAGCTCTTCGTTGGCTTTATCAAACGAGGATACACACCCCATGAGAAATTTAGCGACCGCATCATGGCTGCATTTGGAGAAACTGC
>JAHFKE010000071.1:0-4708 GCA_023245515.1 Candidatus Levyibacteriota bacterium | reverse complement strand
TTATGTCTGTGACGCGAGATTCTTCGCGCTGTAATACCGCTGTGCGTAAAAGCAATAATAAGAGTTGCTTCCACTTGATCTGCTATTCTACCGACATGATCACTTATTGAATTATCCGTCGTATTTTCTTCTTTGTATTCATAGGGCTTGAGCCATTGCAAAGACTCATCGATGATTTTCACCATTGTCTCCACTGATTCAACAGGGAATTTTCCTTCAGCAGTCTCAGCCGAAAGCATGATAGCATCAGTCCTATCCAAAATTGCGTTTGATACATCGGTAACTTCAGCGCGCGTAGGAATAGGCTTTGAGATCATTGATTCAAGCATCTGGGTCGCTGTAATAACAGGCTTTGCTTTCTTGACGCAGAGCTCGATAAGCTGCTTCTGAATATGAGGAACAGTCGCGAAAGGAACAGAGAGCCCTAGGTCGCCCCTGGCCACCATCAACCCGTCCGAAACACTGAGAATGTCTTCCGCATTTTCAACACCCTGTGCAGTCTCAATCTTCGCGATAAGCATTATCTTGGAATCTTCAGGCAACAGCGTTCTGACAGCCACCATGTCACGTCTCGTCTGAACGAAAGAAACAGCCAGAGCGTCAGCATGATTCTTCACCATCATCGCTATGCCTTCCCTGTCTTTATCCGAAACTCCGGTGGTACTCAGAGAGATGCCCTCTGCAGAAAACCCTTTTTTAGATTTAAGAATGCCACCTGCCAGAACAGTCGCTTCGACACTGTCACCTAGCTTTTTTTCAACCTTTAATTTGAGTGTTCCATCATCTATAAAGATTATTGCGCCAATCTCTAGAATATCTATAATCTCAGGATGATTCAGCCCACATCCCTTCTCGTCCCCTAACGTGATGTCTTTGGAGAAAATGAACTTCTGACCTTTTTCTAGAGTAACATCGGACTTCACGGGGGTAATGCGGATCTTGGGACCGGGGAGATCCCCCATAATGGCAAGAGGCTTATCAATCTTTGTCTCAGCCTCTCGTATCCAACGACACCGTTGTTCAACTTCCTCAGGGGTAGCATGTGAGAGGTTGATGCGAAAAATATCAACTCCAGCCTCAGCTAATTCCAACAAGTCCTCCGCCGAATGCGATGCGGGTCCTATCGTAGCAACAATTTTTACATGCTTGTCTCTCATAAATTCTGTATCGACTTAAGACTCTAGACTTAGGACTTAAGAAGAATGAAGATTAATCGTCTTACGTCTTGAGTCCTACATCTAGCTGATGTTTCTCACCAACTCTATATTCGTCATTTTATTGTCTCTATCTAGCATAACAGATACTGCATCAATTCTCATAGCATCAGGAAGCTTGGGATGATTTACTTTATAAAACTGAGCCGTTTTGACCAGAGCTTTTAACTTCCAGTAGCCAATCGCTTCAAGCGGCGATCCGAACTCATGAGATGATCTCGTTTTTACTTCAATGAAAATGAGCGTATCTTCATGTATCGCAATAATATCTATCTCCCCACCCCGTATGCGAAAATTTCTTTCAATTATTTTAAAACCTTTTTTCTTCAGAAACGCGACTGCTAAATCTTCACCAAGTTGCCCTTGATCCTGATTCCTCCCACCCATACAATAAATGGTACCACAAACCCCTAACCACTAACCTAGTTCTTTCTTTTCCCTCGTGCAGGGAGACGGGACTTTCTGAACATATCAACGTCAGCACTATAACCGGCAATTTTATTCTTGGAAAGAATACTCGTCAGGCCTTTCAGTTCCTCCAAGCTACACATACCCTGAACTTTCACTTCATCTGATTCCCCATCATCAAAAGTCATTCTCGGGTCGTCTCCTTTTATGATAACTTTTCTAATTCCGAGGTCTGCAAGAAGATTCTTGGCCCAGTTAATATCCTGATTTCTACAGGTGAAAGAGAACACTAATAGCTGCTTATCATTGTGCGCATCCATATGAGCTCTATTCTACCCCCTTTTCATCTTTTTTTCCACCCCTCTGCTATACTATCTCCATGGATCAAGGAGTTTGTGTTAACGGTATTGTGCTCAATCATGATAATGAAGTTCTTCTCGTAAAAAGATCCCAAAATGACTCTGCTTTTCCTGAAAGCTGGGAACTACCGGGGGGAAGTTTAGAACATGAAGAAAGCATGCCGAATGCATTAAAGCGAGAACTTAAAGAAGAGTGCGGACTAACAGTCGAAGTAATTAAGCCACTTACTACAAATAATTTTTCGATAGGTGCAACGCAATATCTTGAGACAACATTTCTTTGTAATGTTACCGATCACATATACACTATTGCACTAAGCAATGAACACACAGAGTACAAGTGGATAAAATTTGATGAGCTCGATAAAGCAGGACTTTCAGACTATATGAAAAAGACTCTTCGTGACTCAGAGAAAGCACTCAAATTTACCAAATAATCAGTAGCCTATTCTTTGTAATTGATCTACCTGTGTCATCATCTGGTTGAAGAACGGACTTGCGAGAAGTTGCGTCGCAAGCCACATTGAAAAACCAAGCGAAGCAATCGTCAGAATCAAAGCGACCATGCCGACCACTTTGGCCTTTTCCTCTTTCTGAAAAAGATATTTGAAAGCAGACACAAGTCCCCAAGGCGGGAAAAGAAGACTTATTAGATAAATACCCAGCTGTATAGAGATACTTGTCGACGGAGGTACCTTCTTCAACCTCTTTCCACAGTTCGGACAAAAGTTAAAAGTATCAGAATTTACCCAACTACATGAGGGACATTTTTTCTGCTCCATTTGCTTATCGTACTCCAAAGATTCTCTCGCGTCAAAACCATTTACTCAACGTTAGCTTTTTGCAGCATCAAAATCGATTATATAAACTCGCGGCGGCTTTGCAAGATCAGGCTTACCCTCTGCGTTCTTATCAAAAACAACAACGAAATTATTGTTAGTATTATTGCCATGTTCAATACCCATATCAAAGAGTCCAAATTTTATATCGTCAATAACACTCCTGACATGCTCATCATGCAAGCCTTTGCTTGTGGCAAACCATTTGGGAGCATCCGGCCCCTGAAGAACCCTGGCATGAACATCTACTTGCATATCCTCCTTGCTCTCCTCCGCTTTAACAATAGGCTCTACAGGAACATAATCAAATCCCATTGCCTTCCAGGCATCAACTGCTTCATATGCCTTCTTCCACTCGAAATACGCATCCATAGGAATCGTGCGTTTAATAACTCTATTGCGAAATGACTTATCGCTTCCCGGATTAGAATCAAGCAGAGTAAGTCCAGAGCCTGACTTGAAAAAATCATAGTGTAAGAACTTTTTATCACCAACTTGGTTATAAAGCGGTGTCGTGACTGCAACAGCCTCAAGCTTTTTAAGAAATTCAGGATCAGTGTGTCTATAATGCTCTACTTGAGCTTCAGGTATTTGTAAAAGAAGTTCAGCAGCCTCGGCACGAACAACAGGATGAGCATCAGCCATGCCTTTTTTAATAAGCTGACTCCTTTGACTCTCCGGAACTTTGGACATGCGCCTCACAGCATCACGACGGCTGAAAGGATTAGGATCGGCAAGACCTTCTTCAATTTGCGCAGGAAGCAATGTTGGATCTTCCTGAGAGATGGGTGCCGCTTCAGTCCCCCCCGGATCATCTGCAGACTGCGTCTGGCCTTGATCCTCTTCAAGGGGTTGAACAACGAGTCTATCAGCAGCCCCAGAAACGAAAAGACTATGATCAGCCTTGGCTTTTGCTATCAACTGATCCCTTCGATCCACAGGCGCTTGAGCTATGAGCCTCACGGCATCACGACGAACCACAAAATCAGGATCGTTCAAATCTTTTTCAATCACAGGAACAAGCGAAGGCCGAAGATCAGACCTCTCTTCTTCAG
Source organism: Candidatus Levyibacteriota bacterium (assembly GCA_023245515.1). Lineage (GTDB taxonomy): Bacteria > Patescibacteriota > Microgenomatia > Levybacterales > UBA12049 > JAHFKE01. The sequence continues at coordinate 833 of JAHFKE010000071.1, read as the reverse complement.
AAAGCTGGGGCAAAAGGCGCGCAGCAATACGATGAATGGAAGGATCAGGATTAGCAAGGCCCCGAGAAACTATCCTTCCTAAAGAGGTTCTCAGTTTATCATTGCTGGATATATACAGTTTAATATCTTTTGCGATTAGAGGAGGGTCTCCTGGGAGACGATACATTGAGATATCATCAGATTGAGCCACTTCGGTAGCTATATTTTCTACACCTTCGCCCTGAGTCTCACTCATAAGAGATAGTATATAATCTCGGCCAGAAGCCTGCAAGTATAAGAATCGTTTTGACAAATATCAGAGAGAGCACTATGATAATTTAGAGTATGGAGAAAACTGCCCGAATTCTTTCCACGGTTATATTTATCCTATCCATCCTTCTCATGTTAGTAGATGTATACGGCTCAGACACCCGGCTTGAGAAATATCTTCATATTAACTCACGGATGGTCGCCCTAGGAGCGGTGGCTTCACTAATTATCCTGCGTGTTTTTTACACCCAGAAGCTTACTCCCTTCATCTCAATGATAAATACGTATTTTATACTCCCCCTCACGCTCTCACTAAGTATTTATCTCAGCATCTGGGGAGCAGTGACTCCTCCCAATTTCGTCTTTGCCACAACACACGTTCAGTATACGCAGGTCTTCATCATCGCCTTACTCTCGGGAATCACCACTCTCCTCCAGCAGCCTGACAGATGGTTTAATAAATACTACAGAAAGGTGATCTTCCTAGGCGCACCCCTTCTTGTGGCCATAGGAGCAGTCGTCTGGACCTTCCCATTTGAAGTATTCCGCAGGCTTTCGCACGAAGATGCTCTTATCGAGAACTT
>JAHFKE010000070.1 GCA_023245515.1 Candidatus Levyibacteriota bacterium | reverse complement strand
AATTGATGTAGCACCTGTCTGATCCTTATAATCCTGGACTAGATCAGAGAGTGTTTTATTCTTCTCGTTGAGATCAAAGCGGAGATCTTTTACTTTCTGCTCAAGCAGTGCGACAGATGGTTGCTTCGTAATTTGCTGCTTAACCTGAGACTTAGCCTTCGTGACTTCTTTTACCTTTTCGAGATGCTCACGGTATGTAGGACTGTTATTGAATGAATCTTCGAACATCTCCCTATGCTGCTTCAATTCAAGCTTAAGCTTATCGATCGACTCAATGTGGTTTTTGATGAGTTCTTCAAGACTGAGAAGCATAGCAGCCTGATCAGCGCCTTCTACAGCTACATCTAGCTGTGTGTCGCCCTCTATCTCTTCGGCTCCTGTAACATCCGTATCTGGCGTAACCTCTTCCCCTTCAATTACCTTCTCATCTTGATCCATAACACCTACTATACAAAAAAATCTCCAAGCAAATCAATAGGCAAATCAAACTCACATATAGCTAGTGGCATATAATAGCCATTTGCTATAATACAAAAATGACCAAAGAACAAAGGGTAAAAGAGATAATCAAACGCCTCTACAAGATATACCCTCACCCACATACCGCTTTGCATTTCTCAAATGCCCTGGAACTTCTCATAGCTACCATCCTGTCCGCCCAGACCACAGATGTCTTAGTGAATAAGCTCACCCCTGCACTCTTCACCAAGCATAAGACAGCCAAAGACTATGCAAAAGCCAAAACCGAAGAGTTAGAGCAATATGTTAACAAAGCAAACTTCTATCATAATAAAGTGAAAAATATACAAGCAGCTTGCAAAATAATTGACGAGAAATATAAAGGAATAGTTCCTGATACTATGCAAGAGTTAGATGATCTCCCCGGAGTCGCGAGAAAGACAGCCAATGTAGTCCTGGGGAATGCTTACCATAAGGCAGAGGGAATTGTCGTTGATACCCATGTCATGAGGTTATCAAAAAAACTTGGGCTAACAGAAGCTACAGATCCTGTAAAAGTCGAGCTTGATTTGATGAAGATAGTTCCCAAAGAGACCTGGATTGATTTCCCTCACATGCTGCAATATTTTGGCCGGGAATACTGCCCTGCGCGTCCTCACAAATGCGATGATTGCCCACTCAAAGAGCTCTGCCCGGAAATTCTTAATTCTTAGTTCTTACAACAGGAGTTTGTACTGATCGGGGGGCAATATCTCTAGTGCTTTAAAGAGAGTCGCACTTGCGTGAGTCGAAAGCTCTTGGTACCCACCAGCCAGCTTATCTGTTATCGCCACAAGACTCTTATGAGCTTTTTGTGTGAATTCCGGATTATCATATTTGCCGGCAAAGTACAGGACGCCACGAAAGAAGACAGAATCGAAAGACGGATTATCATAACCCCTTTGATTGAAGTAGTCCAAAGCTGAATTTGCAACATCAAAAGCCATCTTCAACGGATATTTCTCAGGATCAACACCATTAAGCTTGGTAAGCGCTCCTACCATTATTCCCTGATTATAAGTGAACTTTGCCCTTTCGAGCTTATCTACCTTAAGAGCGTCCGAATAAATTCCTTCAGAATCATCCTTGAGATTTTCATCCGTCCATTTAAGAATCTTTTCTGCCCAATCAAGATATCTCTTGTCCTTCGTTTGCTCATAGAGATCTACAGCCAATATGATTGCGTTGCCGTTAGAAACGATTGGCTTTTGACGTTCAGTTTCTCCCGGGAGCTGCTCCTTCAGGAAAATTCCTCCGCCACCCTTCTCATCCCATTGACTGATCGCCAAATCAAAGATCTCTTGTGCTTTTTCCAGATGATCCTTATTTCCTGACTGCCGATAATCTCTGGCCAACATTGCTCCTATCCATAAGTTATCATCGACATACCGCTGTATTCGCTCACCACCATGCCAGGCCCGCAGTCCGGGATCATAGCCAGGAGGATAACCCTCAGGATCGGTATTCCAATACCTCTGTGCTGCATTAAGTCTCTTTTGGTAGTCTTCTTTATAGCTATCTCCTATATTAGGAAGGAGTGTTGCAACATAACACGCATCGATAGCTCTCCCGTATGGCCATGCTGAGGCATATGTCCAACCATGCTCTGATGATAAAAGCAAATCGTTATCAACACCAAAATTTCTATTCATGAGATTATAGGAGTCAATAAATTTTCTATCCCGAGTGATATTGGGGTCCGTCTGTTCGGTAAAATCAATGATTGTTCGATCCTGAACGTGGGATATAGTTAAATCGGCATACAGTCCTAACAATTCTCTATGCTCATATGCCTTCACGCCAACTACTGCCGTAGTCAGTGCTGCTCCTATAGCTGTAGCCTTAGCAATTTTGGACTTAAAAAAGGGATGCCTTTTTTTCTCAGCACTCACGAGAACATAGTACCACAGGCTCATCCATACAGCAATGTTCCACAGCCTTGCTTATTACTTATTGCTTATCTCTTATCGCTTGTTGCTTCTTGCTTCTTGCTTCTTGCTTCTTGCTTCTAAGCTTAGAGGAGTCCCTGAGATTTCATGCGGCGGGCGAGGGCTTCATCAAGAATTTTCTTCCTGATGCGGATAGCTTTGGGTGTTACTTCGACGAGCTCATCATCAGCGACATATTCCAGCGCTTCTTCCAGATTCATAACCTTGGGTGTGTTAAAGTGCTCGGCAGATCCGTCACCCTTGGAACGCATGTTAGAAAGAGCCTTTGCTTTACAAACGTTCACACTCATGTCTTCACTACGTGAGTTCTGACCGACAACCTGGCCTTTGTAAACTTGTACTGCAGGTCCGATAAAAAGAGTGCCTCTATCTTGTATATTGGTCAGTCCGTAAAGATTGGTAGGACCGGTGTCTGAAGCGATGAGAGAACCCTGCTCACGGCGGAGCGGCTCACTGTTGTCTACATCGTATTTAACGAAGTTTGTATTAACGATACCTAGTCCTCTGGTGTCGGTAATAAATTCACTGCGGTAACCGAAGAATGAGCTTGTGGGGATAACAAATTCAAGGTAGACGATGCCATTATCATCTGTGGTCATATCTTCAAGGACTGCCTTTCTCGTACCCATCTTCTGCATGATGATTCCTGAATAATCTTGAGGCGCTTCCAGAAAGACTCTTTCAAAAGGCGCCATTTTCTTACCATCAATTTCTTTGATAATAACCTGAGGACGTGAGACCTGGAATTCATATCCTTCACGACGCATTCTCTCGATCAAAATAGCCAGATGCAGCTCTCCACGACCTGAGATCAGCCATTTGCCATCAGGTGCATCTTCAGCGCGAAGTGCCATATCGGTCTCAAGTTCTTTCCAGATTCTCTCTCTGATCTGACGTGAAGTCTTAAATTCTCCTTCTTGTCCTGCGAAGGGGGAGTCATTAACGGAAAATGTCATCTTGACCGTAGGCTCTTCGATAGCTAGAACAGGCATAGCAATAGGATTTGTAGGATCAGCAATAGTCTCACCGATGGTAATATCAGGAATACCCGAAATAGCTACGATATCTCCGGCTGATACTTCTGTCGCATCAGCTCTTCCGAGTCCTTCAAAGGTCATAAGAGAGGTGAGACGGTACCTCTTCGTCTCTCCCTCACGATTGATATGCATGATTTCCTGACCTGCTGTTACCGTTCCGTTATACACACGTCCGATCGCGATACGTCCCTTATAATCATCACGTCCAAGAGTCGTCATAAGTAATTGCAAAGGAGCCTTCGGGTCACCACTTGGAGCGGGGACATTCTTAAGAATAGATTCAAAAATAGGAGCGATATCGGTCATTGTTGCGAGATTAGGCTCGAAACCTGCTTTTCCTTCTTTTGCAGAAGCATAGACGATAGGGAAGTCAGCTGTATTATCATCGGCTCCCAGTTCGAGAAAGAGATCAAGCGTCTTATCGAGCACATAATCAATACGCGCATCGGATTTATCAATTTTATTAACCACAACGATGATTTTCAGTTTCTGGGCAAGAGCTTTCTTAAGAACGAAGCGGGTCTGGGGCATAGGACCCTCTTTGGCATCGACCAGCAGGAGACACCCGTCAGCCATGGTAAGAACACGCTCTACCTCGCCACCAAAGTCGGCATGTCCGGGCGTGTCGATAATGTTAATTTTAGTACCATTCCAATCTACAGAAGCATTTTTGGAGAAAATAGTAATGCCACGCTCTTTTTCCAGCTCATTACTGTCCATGATGAGGTCACTACCAGCCACTTCCTTGTTCAGCTTGGTCTTTGACTGACGCAGCAAAGCATCGACCAGAGTGGTCTTGCCGTGATCAACGTGAGCTATAATACCGACATTTCTGATATTAATCATAGAAAATAAAAACGAAAAGCTAAAAACGTAAAATAATTACAAAGTCTATTTGTTATTTTGTACTTTTCTCTTTACGCTTTGCACTTCTCGCTTATTTATTATACCCTATATTACGCAAAAAGTCACGCAAGCGAACATTTCAGTTTTGGAAAATTGAAGAATTAAAAATTTATTGTAAATTGTAAATTGAAAATTGAAAATTAGACTGAGGTTTCTTATGCAAACCGAGCAACTCTGACACTTTAACGAACTCAAAACCGTTCCCTTTCAGAGTCGAAATGATATTCGGTAAAGCATCAGCCGTGCGTGGAGAATTGGGCGGACCATTAAAATGGAGCACGATGATTGAGCCGTTTTTGACACTGGATAACACATTTGTTTCGATTCTGGAAACGTCATCGTTAAATCCATCATTCCCGACACTATCCCAGTGCACGACATACAGTCCTTCTTTGTGGACAATTTCAAGGTCTGAAGTAGCATAGCATCCTCCTGGAAAACGGAAAAGCTTATTGTCGATATGGGCAAATTCTTTCAAAAGCGCTTGTGTTTTTTCTATCTCCTCTTTATCTTGATCATCTGCAATCTGAACAAGCCCCCAACAATCACCGTCAAATCCGGGATGCGAATAAGAGTGGTTACCAAATTCAAAAAGAGGGTTTGCCGCCAGTTCCCTAGTTATCTCAGGATATAATTCGATCCACATACCTGCAGCAAAGATCGTAGCCTTGGTCTGAGTCTGATTAAGAATATCGACAATGGCCTTGTTATAAGAAGACTCAGTTAGACCGGTCAGCAGATTTTCTTTCATTTGCGGTGTCATATCAGCATCAAAAGTCAACGCCACCTGCTTTTTATCTCGAGGACCATTAAGAATAACAGAGTCATTACCCCTGACCTCGTCTAAGGAACTTGCCCTGAGTGTGCCGAAGGATTTCTTAGCTACTTCAGTTCCTACCTTTTTCGGGAGAAATCCCTCCAGAACAGGAGAGGTATACACCTTGGGTGCCTGTCTAAAAACTACCGTAGACTTGGGAGCTTCCTGTTGAAAGTGCTTTAAGAAGGGGAATGATATGTAGCCCAAAAATAAAAAGATCGAAAGAAAAATGCCCCAAATTACTTCTTTGTCTATCGGATAGTATCTGATCCTGATAGTGATATAGCGCGGCTTAGTAATCTTTTTGACCTTCTTCACAGAAGAACATTGTAGAGGCTATGACTGATATTATCAAGGGTTTAGAAGAAGTAAGACAGCCCTTCATGGTGAGCTTGTCTAAGCATCTCTTAATTTCTAATTTACAATTTCTAATTTCTAATTTCTAATCAATGAAGCAATGAATCATTCAATGAAAATTGAGAATTAAAAATTGAAAATTATTTGGTCTTCCCCCACTTTATTGAGTCCCAAAATCGCTCATGGAGATAATAGAGCACCATATTAGCAATGTTCACGAAGACGACAAGGACGAACGTGGTACTATAATCGTGGGTAATCAAAAAAGAAATTATCGCAGTGGATATAATAATCAGAATACGATACACAACCGCCTTAACGATCGATCGAGACACCTTCTCATGAAACACTCTCGCCACTACATTAGTATAAAGTATTCGGTATAAAGTAGAAAG
>JAHFKE010000069.1 GCA_023245515.1 Candidatus Levyibacteriota bacterium | reverse complement strand
AAGAACGGCGAAGTCATGGCGATCCAGACCGACAGGATACCTGAAAGCTCCGTCAGCGACTGAGGACTGTCCAGAAGGCCAGTCAGCGTGCAGACGAGGTAGACAGGAACGAGAACGGCCCAGGCCATACAATGCCTGCGAAATCCCTCCTTGTCTGCTACTGCGTAGCAGGCTACCGGGATTAAGGCCGTAACGAGATCATAGAACATAATTGCTGACCTCCCTTCAAGGCTCAAGTTTTCGTGTATCTATTTGTGAATGTGCGATTACTTTTTATCCAAAGGCCAAACCCCCTTTCGAGCTTATTCGAAACTTCGTTTGAGCCTTAGGGTAAATTATATCATGAAACTATAGGGCGCAACAAGAGATACTTAGCAGAGGAGATGAAATTGTGCTAATCTGAGGCCAAAAAAAGGAGTTTTGGCACCTAAAATGTATAAATGCTAACGATCTTCTAAGCGATATTTAGACTATCATTTCAATCAAATCGCGTTTTTAGCCCCATGTTATAGTAATTTTAGCCTCATAATAGCGTCTCTATTCCTACTGCATGCAAAGTCATGCACGCATTTGTTATAGTAAATCTTCGCAAAAAATGATGCATTTATGTATGGTAAGATATCGTCCCTAAAGTAGAAAAATGTGGCAACACCCGACACTAGTACCCTACAAACCAAGCATGATGGAGCTTTTTTCTGCGCAGATGGAGAAAGATAAGTATCTTTTCATACCACAGGACAAAAACAATTAAGAAAAGCAGAAGCAAGAGTGATGGAATTACGAAGAGATAGGTATGATCTATGATCCATGTAATCAGGCTCTGCAGGAGTTGAGCAAAATACTCTGGAATTGAAAGAGCCTTCAGCGTTACCTTCTTTGTGGGAAGAAGCGAACTTCTCTGATCATAACGAGCTCCTGCATAGAGTTCATATGTCCCCTTCTTGACATCTTTGAGGGTGTGATGATAATAGCCTGTGCTATCAGAGGTACCTAGAACCTGCTTGGTGTCGGCTACGTGGATGGTGACCTGCGCATTCGGCATAGAGTAGCCTGAGATTATTACAGACCCGCCTTCGGTTATCTCTTGATGATCAAGGCCAAGCGTCGGAGGAAGAAAGATATCATTCATCGCTATGTTACTTGTCGCAGGATCCACCTGGAGACAGGTGTATGACTCGCCTACACTCCTCCAGTCCACAGCATCCAGACAAAAGCTCGTAAATCCACGGTTGATAAGAATATCTGAGAAGGTGAAGAGGCCATCTGCATTGGCAACCACAGCTTTATAGATGTTGCCGCCTGAGATAAGCGAAACTGAAGCATACGGAGATATAATGCCCGAAATCGATAAGGCAAACTCTCCAATCCTAGCTGAGACTTTTACCTTTCCGGTAATAGGATCTTTTGGAGATTTAGCAGAAATGGGTATGCCACTGACAAATAAAGCTAAAAATGCCAGAGAAAGAATAAGGAGCAACCTTTTCATACCTTTAATTAAAGCATGGAACAGATAGGTATTCAATAACTAGGGCGCAATAAGCAATGCCGCAAAGCCCCTTCCGAATAGCCCTACCCCTCTATGACCTCTTAAAAGTATGGAGTAAGTCACCAGCTTGCCACTCTATGTATAACATTCTGGGCGATTTTAGACTTTAGAGCCTATATTTAGAATGAATATATGTCAATTAATTCCCGAATTAGATATCGTTTATTTAGAATAATCAATACCATTATTTTCTATTTATAGCATATAGCGGTAAAATAACCTACGTACCATCGATCATTTTTGGGCACTTTTTAAGGGCCAAAATAATCGTATAGCGATAAATATACGAGCTCAAAAGCATTTTTCAGTCTAAGTAAGCAGAAGGTTTCTCTTTCTGCTGATCATCGGAAAAAATGCGGTAAATAAAACGCTTTGATTGATAATATAATCCAAAATAGACTTTATAAAACGTAGCACTAAGTGCTTGTTGGTGCCATTTGGACGATTTGGAAGACTGGAAGCTACACTACTCTCACAATGCTCACCCATTACAAGATCCTGTAATTCAGAACGGTAAAAATAACTCTCTTGATCTTTTTCTTGAACGACTTCAAAATAAGTTGCACGCTCCAGGACTAATAAAAATCCGTGCCTGGATGGTAGAAAAATATATGAAAACACTTATTTTCACAAATCTTTAAATCATTTTCACAAACATTGAGGCTGATTTTGCTTTTCATTTAGTATGATTTATTACATCTTACTATATCATAAGCCCATTTTGATATCTTGACACACAAATCAAGGCTGATCTATCGTATTAATAGTAGTATTTTTCTCTACGCAGATAATCGGTATAATCCGTATAATTTCGAGGCTGGGGAGGGTGTGCAAAAAAGTCTCACATTCACCCTTTTCACACGATACTTTCTGATTGAGAGGAAATAAAGAATATGAACGCCCTAGAAGTATTCAAAGACTATTTGCTTAAACAGAAAACCAGCAAGGTTACTGTGAAAAACTACCTTTCAGATATCAGAAAGTTCATCTACTGGTATGAAAACAAATATAAGGAGACTTTTCACCCCCTCCTGATCAATGAGTCTGTCGTGAAATCCTTTATAGATCAGCCTAACGAGCCTGAGAATGTGCTATCAGTCCGCTCTGTCAAGCGCTATTCCTCTTCTCTAAAAAAATTCTTTAGCCTCCTTACCGAGCTTGGAGCTATTCCTGGCAATCCGTTTGTCATAAGCCCTAAGAGTAGCAAGGAAACTGATCCATGGCACCTTAAAGAATTTAGAGATTATCTTTACGTCTCAAAAATAGGAAGCCTCACTATGAAAAACTACATCATGGATATTAATCAATTTCTTTTATGGCTGGAGAAAGTCAGTGAAGAAACTACAGGTCTATCATTTGAGAAGAAATCTGAGGCTAACCAAGATATTTTTAGTCACATTGACAATTTCTCCTTACAAGAATACAAAAACCGACTTCTCCATGAGAGACAGCTATCCCCTGTTTCTATTAATAGGAAACTATCTTCGCTTCGAAGATACACCTCGTGGCTAGCAAGCAACGAGGTAATCAAGAAAGATATCTATGTTAGCGATCTATCAGACAAAGTGCTAACAAAATTAGTGCCTGCTCAAATAGATGAACCAGCCTCAGAAGACATACAAGACTTAAAGGAGCTTGCCTCAGTGCTTCCACTTGCCGAAAAGAAAAGCACTCCCCGCTCTGAGCTTCTCGGAACATCTTCCGGCTATATAGCTCACCATGGAGAAACACAGAGCCTACCCGCAATCCCCTCCTATTCCAAATTCCCCCCTCTGCGCTTACTTCAAAAAAGCAAACGCGCTGTGATTGGCCTCATAGATGTACTTATCATTCTCCAGGCCGTGCGAGCGATTGAATCTACCAAATATCTTCTATGGGCAGTAAAAGGCAAAAAAATATTTGCTCCCACAAGCAAGATTATTGATCCTTCCTTCAATGAGCAGCCTGCCATGAAAATAGAAACCACGAAGCTTAATAAACTTCAGCTACTACTCGCCAAGCTTCCCAAATTCTCTAGCCTACCTATCCCGAACGTTACCAACTTCCCCAAGTCAATGTATGCCCCATTGAAGCTGTCGACCAAACACTTACCTCTCCACAAAAGGGTCATTTTCCATCTACGTCAGACAAGGCCTCAATGGTATAAAAAATATCATTCTTATCCAGTCGTGCATTACTTTCATTTTGCGATATTTATCATTTTTGCAACCACGATTGGACTAAGTACATACAGAGCTTTTGTTGAGGCTCCTGGGTCTGATAAGCCAGTCTTTGCAGCTCTACCGACAGCGCCTCCGCGTATCCTATCATTTCAAGGACGACTCACCGATTCCACCGGCACTCCAATAACCTCAGCAACCGACCTGAGGTTTGGCATTTATAATAGCCCTTCTGCATCAGGCTCAGCACTGCTCTGGGAAGAGGTCCAAAAGGTAACCACCAATGAGGATGGAGTCTTTGCAACACTTCTGGGTAAAAAATCGCTAATCAGCCAGGCCCTGTTCGCTAATAACTCCAGCCTCTATCTAGGAATAGCTGTGGCCAAAGACGCGGAGCTCAAGCCTCGCCAACAACTTGCTACGGTTGCTTACGCAAGTAATGCTGAGACACTACAGGGTCTTGCCCCCATCACCCAGGCAAATGCCGGAACAGCCAATGTCATCCTTGCACTGGATTCTTCAGGCAATCTCACTATAGGGGGCTCATCCACGCCTAAATTTGAGGCAACGGGAGGAGAATTTACCCTATCAGGAAGAATCTTGACTCTTAAAACAACGGCTGGATCTAATGCCAACGTGAAGATTGCGCCTGATGGATCAGGGATTGTTGATATTCAGAAGCCCATTCAGAACACAACAAGTAATAGCAGTGCCAATGGCGTAGCCGGAGCAGTCGAAATAGGCGATCTTCTTTCCGTTGTCGTCAGCTCAAGTAGCCAATCAGCTTTTACGATTAATCAAATTTCAACAGGATCACTCATCAATGCTCAGGTTGATGGAGCTGCCAGATTCACTGTCAGCAATGGAGGCGCAGGCACGTTCGCAAGTGACCTTACGGTTAATGGCAGTAATTTCACTAGTTCCGCATCGACATTCAACCTCCTTACTACTCCAACTACAATCTATATCGGATCATCAGCAGCCACACTTACTCTTGGGGCATCTTCAGGGACCACCACTGTGGGCAACGCTCTTAATGTCAGTGGTCTTGCCACATTCAATGGAAGTGCGGTCGTTCCATCTGGAAAGACCCTTACGGTCTCAGGAAACGTAGCTTCTGATTTGTTGCCCTCGGCAAGTGATACATATAGCCTTGGTGCAGGCAATAACTTCTGGAAGAACGGCTACTTCACAAATCTCTTCATGGCATCAACTGCTACCACCAGTGGATTCTGGCAAAGAAACAATGGAGCAGTCGCTCCCGCAAATACATCAGACGATCTCCTCATAGGAGCTAACACTGCAAGCTCTGCTACCTTTGGGATTTCCGCCTCTACGGGCAATGCCACAACTTCGGGAAGTCTGACATTTAATACCAATGGCGTGATTCAAACAACTAAGGCCCAAACCCTAACCTTAGGCGGATCAACAACGGGTAACATCGTGATTGATTCTGGAAGTAATGTTCTGGAGCTTGCAGATAACACCATATCGCTCACAGGATCAGCTCCCGTCATATCAACAAGCACGACTAACGCGGCACTTGAGCTTAAAGCAAATGGGATAGGCACGCTTACTTTTAATAACGGGGCCACAGGAAATATTCAGTTTTTTAGCAACAGCAATACGGTTTCATCAGGCGGCAATTTAACCCTGGCAGGCAATATCAGCCTGACTGGCTCAAACCCATCAATCTCGACAAGCTCAACCAACAGGCTTGACCTGACAGCAAACTCAGCCACTCTTTCAATAGGAGGAACATCAGGATCTGTCGGGATTGGCACCACTTCGCCTCTTGCTACCCTTGATGTCAATGGAACAGCCTCAATATCGGGAGCACTCAAGCTTTACGGAACACCAATCATTCAAACAACAGCTAATCAAACATTGGTTCTTGGCGGTGATACGACAGGCAATATCACCCTTTCACCCTTAAATGGTGTCTTAGGAGCCTACGTCGCTCCGAGCACAAATAACCAGATCGACATTGGAACATCCTTTCTTGCCTTCAAAACAATTTACGTCAATAATGTTATTCCAGGATCGATAGGTATCCAAGGCTATCTTCAGAGAAATTCAGGCGCACTTTCTCCCACAAACATCACCGATGATCTCCTCCTTGGCTCCACAGCTACCAGCTCTGCTAAATTTGCTTTCTTAAATGTCGCAGGCGGCACTCCAACAGCCTCTATCTCAGCAAATTCAGGGGATAATGCGACAACACTCTCAGGATTGGGAGTGCTTGGCACTACTAACAAACAAACTCTTACCCTTGGTAATTCTTCAACAGGC
>JAHFKE010000011.1 GCA_023245515.1 Candidatus Levyibacteriota bacterium | reverse complement strand
CGCATCTGAAAGGTTAAGCGTGGCTCCATATCCTGGGTAGAGATGAACATCGTCTTCAAGGAAAAAATCTTTTAATTTTTGCAGATATTTTTGACTCGGTTTTATATCAGGGTTGCCTACAGCAAAATTAAGAACTCTTTTGCCGGATGATTTTTCGACAATCTTCGCCTCTTTATTTAGTTGAGAAAAAATATATTCTGAAATATCTTGTAAACGTTTGGCTGTTTTGATCATTGTAGTTTTTTTTGAATAGAAACTGAATGTTCATGGATCTGTGTATAAAGGGTTTTTATAAGAGATGATGAAAGATTAAGTGGTTTGCCTTTTGCGGTTAATGACTGTAGTAAATCGTGCCATCTCTTATCGTCCCGAGGAGGTATATTATTTTGCAATTTGTATCTACCAATCTTCTTGATGGTCTCTATTCTTTGCGCTAGCAATTTGATGATCTGATCATCAATGCTGTCAATTTCGCGGCGCCAATTGTCTAGATCATTATTTTTCATGATTATCTGGAGGTGCTAGAGAATACTACCTTTTCAGGCGTTCTCAAATTTCTGAATGTCCCAAGTTCTTTTGTCATCGCTTCCAGTTCCTCGAGGGAAATATGCTGATTGGTGTCTGTTTTTGAAGTTCCTGTTTCAATCAGTATGCCATCATAGAGAAAACCTTTACCATCTCTCGTCGCCATTGTTCTTATGGTGTCTTCAATAATCTGATCGCGTAATTTAGGACCGTAACTATGACTTGGATCAAAGTATAGCTTACTTCCTGGAACTTTCTTTTTTGCTCTTCTAGCTGATTCATGGACAAGAGCATTACGGTAGTCGCCTTTTTCCGGCACGTCCACTCCCCTATGGATGAGGATAATCTCATTGGCACTTTGGGCATATGCTGCTAATCCCGTCCATGCTTTTTCCATAGATGTTCCCTCGTGATTGGGGTCATTTGCTTCACTGAGTGTGGAGCCTAATGCCTTACCATTTTTGATACCAACTGCCCATCCATTTCTTTCAGCATATTGAGCGGTTTGCATCGTTTGCCACCCCAGTTGATTGACTGATGGATTCCAGAGTAGTAATTTATCTTTTGGAATAAGTCCTTCATAGTAAGGGATTTGTATTTCCGGTAGCATAACTTCTGTTGCGACAAGCATGCCCCTCTTCGAAAGATCGCGAGCGTACTCTACGCTGGGTGGAAGAATATCTCTCTCTATACCCGGTTGTAGAATCTGTGCATTGATTACGTCAAAATCAATTCCCATCCCCTCTCCCGTAGGGTTAAGGTCTGTTCTTGATTTAAGCCCCACAACGCGGACACCAGAGACCGTACCCATATCAGCTATCTGATGGAGTTCTCCTATGTTCTCTGGTCCCGCCGAACATGGTCCGGCTATTATTTCTAAATTGTAATTTGTTCGTCTTTCTGTCATATCTTTATAATTGCACCCGCCTAAGCTTACTTCGCGCCTTTTCAGTACTATTTCCTTCGACTTCGCTCAGGATAAACTCCCGCGGCTCAAAGAGCGATCTTTGGCGAGTTGTGTTCTGAAGACTCTTCAGAACACAAAAAAACCCCGCTTGGCGGGGTTCGTAAAGTTTTACCTTTTGCTAGTGGTTTATTCCACGAGCGAACCCCCCTTAACGGGAGTAAAGTAAAATCCAAAATAAAATACGTTTGTTACGTGTCTCATAGTATTATTATACTACACAGATCTTACTGTGTCAACTATCTGTTTGAACGTAGCAGGATCATTAACGATAAGGTCGCTTAGGATTTTGCGATCAAGTTCGATATTGGCTTTTTTCAATTTGTTAATGAAAACACTGTAAGACAAATCCTCTTTTTTAACTGCCTCACCAATTCTGGTAATCCAGAGGGTTCGGAAATCCTGCTTGCGTAGTTTTCTACCACGGTATGCGTATTGGCCCGCATGGAGAGAAGCTTCCTTGGCGATTTTTACCAATTTGCTTTTTGTTCCACGATAACCCTTGGTTAAGCCCAACAGTTTTTTATGCTTACTTCTTGATACTGTTCCTCTTTTTACTCTTGCCATAATTTAAAGTTTAGAATTAAGATTTAAGAAGTAAGAATTAAGGCTTCTGTCCTTAATTCCTGATTCTTTCTTCTTGCTTCTGACTAGGCTGCTCCCAGCATTTGCTTTATTTTCTTTGCGAATGCACCCTTAAGCTGTCCCGGTTCTTTACCTCGTCTTATTCTACTCTTTGATTTGTGCAGTTTCTTGTGACTCCCATATTGATGGGCGAACATAACCTTTCCGGTTTTTGTTACCTTAAATCTTTTTGATACTGAGCCTCTAACTTTTTTCTTCACTTTCTGCATGTTTTTTTCCTTTCTCTGCTGATAATATTGTAATCAGCTGTTTTCCTTCAAATCTTGGTTCTCTATCTATTTTGCAAATATCCTTTAGGGCTTCGAATACTTTTCCTACTACTTCTTTTCCGAATTCCGGATGCGTAATCTGTCTACCCTTGAATCTCACAACTAATTTAATCTTATCTCCATTTTCCAGAAACCCGCGTCCTTGTCTGATTCTCGTCTCCAAATCATGTTCAGACATGAAAGGGCCAAGCCTTATTTCCTTAGTCTCTGAGACCTTTGCTTTTCTTTTCTCTTCCTGCTTCTTCTTTTCTTGCTGATAAAGGAACTTATTATAGTCAATTATCTTTGCTACAGGAGGCTTTGCGCTAGGCGCTATCTCTACGAGATCTAGGTCCTGTTCTTGTGCAAGCTGTAATGCTTCCTGCTTGGACAATAGTCCAACTTGTTTACCTTCCGCATCAAGCACACGAAGCGGCGACGCAAAAATCCATTGATTAATCCTGTACCTCTTTTTCTGCTGCTGTTGTGGTTTAGATCTTTTTATCAATGTCTTTTTGTAATAACTGTAGGAATGAAGCTAAATCGGGAGATCCCAAGTCTTCTCCATCCCTTTTTCTTACCGAAACTGCACCATCTGCAATTTCCTTATCCCCTATTATACCCATAAAAGGTACTTTTTGTAAAGTGGCGTCTCGAATCTTGGCTTGGAGACGCTCTGATCGTGAATCTATGGTAACACGGATGCCTTCGGCCTGTAATTGTTCTTTCACTTTTTCAGCGAACTCAGCATGCCTATCTGCGATAGGAAGAAGTGTTATTTGAATGGGTGCAAGCCATAATGGAAAGGCCCCGCCGTAGTGTTCAATCAGAAGCATGATGAAGCGCTCAAAAGATCCCAGGATTGCTCTATGTATCATCACAGGTGTTTGCTTCTCCCCTTTTTCGTCTATGTATGTGAGTTCAAATCGTTTTGGCATGGCAAAATCAAGTTGTATTGTTGCCAATTGCGTTTCTCTTCCCAGTGCATCTTTGAACATAAAATCAAGCTTTGGTCCATAAATTGCAGCTTCCCCTTCCATTCTTTTTGCTTCCAAGTTGTATTCTTTTGAGACATTTTCAAGCATAGCTTCAGCCTTGTCCCAGTCTTCAGGGAAGCCAATATATTTTTCTTGCGAATTAGAATCTCTTACTGATAACGAAACCCAATGTTGCCCCCAAAGTCCAAGGCCCTTATAAAAATTCATGATAATTTCAACTAATACTGACGCTTCTTCTTTAATCTGATCGACTCTACAGAACGTATGTCCATCATCTACCGTAAAACCACGTGTGCGAGATAATCCACCTATCTGCCCAGGTTTCTCGTCTCGATATTGCATGGTCTGCTCAATATATCGAATTGGTAATTCTTTATAGCTTCGAGGACGAGAAGCGTATATTTGGATATGGTGCGGACAATTTACAGGTTTCATTACAAATTCTTGGTCATAATGCGATGCAACATGAAATAATTCGTCTGAGAATTTATCAGCATGCCCTGATATTTTATAGAGATCTATTTTGGCAATGTGAGGAGTGGAGACAAGCTGCATGTTATACTTTTTGCTTATTGCCCGCAATGCGTTCTTAATCTCTTCTATCAAAATTGCACCTTTGGGTGTGTAGAGGGGTAAGCCTGATCCTACAAGGTCAGAAAAAATAAAGAGATCAAGCTCTTTGCCCAGTTTTCTATGATCTCTCTTTTTTGCTTCTTCGAGCATCTCGAGATGTTGATTCAGTTCTTCTTTTGTTGAGAAAGCTGTGCCATATATGCGCGTAAGCATTTTATTTTTTTCATCGCCTCTCCAGTATGCACCGGCAATTGATAAGAGCTTGAATGCGCCGATTTCTTGTGCAGGATTTTCGCTATGTCCCCCTCTGCAAAGATCCTCAAAATCACCTGCTTTGTAAAAAGTGATCTTTTCTCCCTTTTTAATAATTTCATCAATGAGTTCACGTTTATATGGATTTTCTTTATAAAATTCTTTTGCTTCTTCAACTGATATTTCACGGTGAGAGAAATGGTCCCAGCTTTTGAGTAATTGCTGCATTCTCTCTTCAAGCTTTGGCAGGTCTTCATCTGAAAGAGGACTCTCAAATTCAAAGTCATAATAAAAGCCATTCTCAATCGCAGGACCAATGGTTAATTTAGTTTTCGGGAGCAATTCTAATACTGCTGCTGCCAAAAGATGGGCTGTAGAATGACGCAAGTGTTCCAGTGTTTGATGATTCATACTAGCTATTATAGTAGAAACCGGTGGATGGATAAAGGAGTAGTTTATAGAATGGACTTCGTGCTATTAATTATTCTAATAATTGGGATTGAGTTCTCCTACCACAAAAACATCAGTTGCGATTTTGTCATCAAAAAATTCCCTGCCAATTGCTGAAGCTTGATATTCAAATTGCACTAGCTCAAGAGGCGCTTTTTCAACTACAAATAAAACAACCGCAGCCTCATCGGTTAATACACCGTTTGTTTGTTTTGTGGCTAGTGCTATTAGGCTAATATTGTCCCTTCCTAGAAGAGTATTATCACCAGATCCTAAAGGAGTTTTTAATAATTTTCGATTGACCCACCTGACACTTTGTTCTAATTCTTCACGAAGTTCATAGGCATCGAATGATTTATCATCGTATAGTTCTCTGGCAAGTATCCTAGGGGATCGTCCTGATTCTGTCATGTGGGCAATTATATCAAACAGTTTGGGCGTATAAAGGCTCAATTTTCAATTGTTACCGGAGTTATCGCGGAGACCTTCATGTGTTGCTCGCTTTTTAAGACCACTAAGTAGATTTACCAGTCCTCCTTTTACATCGGGCACATCAGTGCGCAGGTCTGTAGGGCTGAGCTCAGGATGTTCGGCGAGAAGGCCTATGACGTATTCTTCAACGAAAGGTACCGTTTCTTCCAGAGTGTATGGTTCATATCCTTCCATAAGCAGACTGGTCGTGAAATCATATTCTGTCTGCCAATAATCGAGTCTGGCTTGATTGAATGGCGCCATTTCTCTTCGTTCTTGCCCAATCGCCATCAGTATTTTCTTCGAGTGACCATCTGCTTTCTCGGCCTCATCCTCTATTGCATCTATCTCCAGAGATTGCTTGGTAGATTCGATCGTACGTCGCAGATGCTTTAACTGTGGTAGTTGTCTTGTTAGATAAAGGCGTATCGCATGTTCGGGATTTTCTTCATATAAGCGTTGCACGCCTTCATGATCATTGAATTGATATCTCATTCCCAAACTGTCTATTCCTCTCTCCGCCATAGGGTCACGCATCACTATTTCTCTAAGAGGTTTTCCCGTACGTAGAGCATAGAGGTGTTCAAAAAGCTGTCCATGTTGTGGGTTAACCATAAGAGTGAAGAGTCCTGATCTCGAATCGTTTTCCGGTAAATTTTCTCTATAACGATGCTCGAATCCAGCCAGGGTAAGCCAATAGTTTATGGTCTGTTCGCTGCCGGAAATTCTTGCTCTTGTAGCGTCTTCTACCTGAGTGCTCCTCTCAAATCCTAGTGGGATACCTAACTTAGCGGAAGTTATAGCGATAGAAGCCCCCCAAAGTCCATTGGTAGCATCGATACCTGCGTCACTTGTTGTGTCAGTCACGGGAAATCTTTGTGGGAGTTTTCCTAGGAATGTCGCATTTTTTAGGCGGGATGAGTCTAAAAATGACTTTTCAGGCGGAGGTAGGTCTCTTGGTGATCTGCGATCAAATTCTCTCATGAGGGCAATTATAGCACTATCGGACTATCAAATCAATATTATAGGTTTTCATAAAAATATCTATGGGGGGAGCTTATTTAGAATCTTGGGGGGTTGCTCTGACAACTTTTAGCTCATAGACATCTGTTGCAAATCTGTTATCAAAGAATTTTCTGGCTATCTCAGGAGCTTGAAATTCTTTCTCTACTATTTCAAGAGGTGCTTTACGAGCGACAAAGAGTATTATTGCAGGCTCTTCAGTCCACTGGCCTTCCCGCTTTCTATGACCAAACGATACACTATACACGTTATTTCTTCCTAGTTTTTTATCTTCATCAAGCTGTTGTCCATTTGGAAAATCATCCCGTACTCCATCAAGACCCATCACTGTGTTTGCCTCTGTCCGTTGTTGTTCAAAGAAGGTAAGGTCGTCATTGCTCAAGTGGAATTTTTTAAAAAGAATTTGCAGAATTGACTCTTTTGAGGCTTGGTAGGGTGTTCTGTCTTGCGATCTCTCAGTAGACACAAGAAAATTATAACACAGCAGGAGCCTTTCTCTTTTCTTTGTCTGCGGGATAGATTGCCAGAAGGAGATTGCTGGAGCTACGCAAGTGGAAATCATTATAATTCTGACTTTCTTTTGCCCAAATGGTTTTAAATTCCCCTGCTCCTATTGCTATTTCGTAGTTTTTTAGTGAGTCGATGAAGATATATCTATTAGTTGCCAGGTCCATTCCTATTGCCAAGAGGAAATGTCCCGGTGTCCTTACCATGCATGGGATTTTTCTTTCTAGAACAAAGGCTTTGAGTACATCTTCCGGGGTTCTTTCAGGATTCTTCTCTCTCAGTTTCTGGTATTTGTCCTGATCAAAAAGTCTTGCTACAAGAGGGGTTGCTCTGTTGGCGGTAAGTTCCTGAGCGGTAAGCGCAAGAATGTCAATATTGGGGCCTCTGACAGGGTCAGCATATTCCAGTATGGGATCGTACTCTCCATAAATGTGTTCAAAGACCTTCTCGGGGGTGAGGTCTGAATATCCATAATGCTGTAGTATCATGGATAGAGGCGTCATGCCGCACCAGCCGGGGTTTTTTCTTTCTAGGATGGGTACCCCTTCGATTCTGGATACGCGTGATCCCCGTATTCTTGATGGTTCTATCTGCTGCTGACTAAAGAATGTTGTTGTATCACCATTGTGTTTTGTCGCTATGTTAGCAACGACCTCCTCAGGAGTATTCTTGAATCTTTCATCTCTAAGGAGTCGCGTCATGATCTCCTTTTTCTTGCCGTACATTTCAAGTCTTGTCTTCGCACTCGTTGACTCTGATATGCGATCAATAGCAGCTTGCGGGATATTATTGTACTCCTGAAGAATATGAGCTAGCTCTGCCCCACTCATGTTGTATGACCTTTCTGCAAGGTTCAGTGCAGAATTTGGGTTAATTTCAAATCTCTCACAAGTTCTCAACATATTGGTAAAGCCTGTGGTGTAGAATACGGCGGCATCCTGAGCGTCAAATCCTTGTCCCAGCTTTCTTTTTAAGATACTGAACAGCCCTGTCAGCCCTTCTTTGTAGCGCTTAGTTATTTGTTCTTTTGCATGGTCTTCGCTCCCGCCTTCTGTGCCTGTTCTTATGTAAGGGATCAGGGGTGTAAGCTTTTGGTCCACCCATGCTGTATGAGTTTCGTACATTCTATCTGCAAGCCCTGAGACCTTAGCCCCCTCGATATCAGGAATAGTGGTGGGGATCTCGTTCTCAAAAACTATCTTTCTTCTCACAAATATATTCGTTGGATTGATGGAGCGTGAAGCTGTAGTAAAGGCAGTTGCATCATAAGTGCGTATCTTTTCCATCCTTAGTTATGTAAATTCGGATTAGTGGCGAGAATGAACGTTATTATATTTGAAACGAATGAGCCTACTGCCGGAACAATATTGATGTTTTTGGCAATAAGTGTCAAGATGGCGATTATTAGAGAGAGGCCTATGGTCGCTCCTAAGGCCCAGGCAAGTCCCCCTATGAAGTTATTAATGATTATCTGCTTCATAGAGAGCCTACTTGCGTTCTCATAAGGCTGGATGTTCTCCGCTTTTTGTTCATTCATAAGGTTAGTATAGCATGGTTGCTAATAGCCATAAGCTATTATAGCTCCAATTCCCTTCCTATTATTTGCATGCCCCCTAAAACGACTTTTATGAATTCTTCCAGCTTAAGCCCGAGAGTGGTTTCGCACAGAAGTATTGTTGCTCGATCTGCCCCTTTTGCAAAGGATTTGTCTTGAAATTTTCCAAGGACGAATTCGTGGGTTAAGAGATAGATCCTTCTATCGGGTTGCAGAAGAGCGCAGGCTGCGATAATACCTGTCAATTGGTCACAGGTAGTAATTGCCCAATCCATTAAGCTTTTGGGGTTCACCTTTGTATATTTGTAGTTGTGGGCCTGAATCGCATAGGCAATGTCTTGGGGAATTGTATCATGTTCTTTCTCGATCAAGCGCATGCCATGCTTTTCAGGTTCTCCACGAGTTATTTCATAGTCAGCGTCATGAAGAAGACCTACTATGCTCCACTTTTCTTCCTCAGCTTTATTGTATTTTTCCTTTGGTGTTATTCTTTTATATAATGCCTTCATTGCTGCTTCCGTTGCGAGGCTGTGCTTGAGGAGTTTTTTATCCGTAAGATACTTGGTGAGAAGCTTGTATGCTTCGGGATGTGTCATGTAGATATATTTTACATCAAATGTTGTCGATATGGTATAATTTCTCTTAGTTTTACTCATCGACTTAGTTTGGAGTTATAGCTCAGTTGGCTAGAGCGCTTCATTGACATTGAAGAGGTCACTGGTTCAAGTCCAGTTAACTCCACAAATTGCCTTATTTGATAGAAAGAAGAAATTTTTTGAGGATTTTGTAATACGCTTCTAAGCTTTTAATATCGACCCATTCTTCGTCTGCATGATGATTATATCCCACAGGGCCAAACTCTACTGCGTCACAATCTGCATTTCTAAAATAACGTGCATCTGAGGTTCCATGTGCTGTTGCGAGGAGCACATCTCTGTTGAGAACTTCCTCTGCAGATTTACGCAGGCTGGCTAAGTAAGAACTCTCAGGATTAGATTGATATGGAAGGTCTCTATAAAGTACCTCAAGCGTCACTCCTGCCGGTAGCATCGATTGGATTCTCGGGATAATTGTGTCCTTGTCTTTTTTTATATATCTACAGTTAAGATACGCAGTGCAGTTGTCTGGAATGATATTATGCGCAACGTTGGTTGTTTCTATTTTCACTATACTCACGGTTGTTTCAGGGGTTTCCTCTTCCGGTACGGGATAGAGTTCGAGTATCTTACTAATAGCTTCGTGGATCTTAAGTATCGCATTTTCTCCAAGCCAAGGATATGCACTGTGAGCACTGTGTCCCTTCGCCGTGATTTTCAGATCTATAATTGACTTGCTTTCATTGATGATCCGGAAGCGGGTTCCTTCTCCTACTAATGCAAATTCGGCACGTATTCCCTGTTCTATCTGGTATTTCGTTCCATCGACGCCTCCCCTTTCTTCATCTGTTGTAAGTTCTAGGCCAAGGGCATATGGGACCTTGGATGCTATTTCTTTAAAAAGAGCGATCATCACGGCTGCTGATGATTTCATATCATAGGCCCCCCTACCATAGAGTTTGCCATCTTTTTCATATGGAGCAAATTGTTCTTTCTCCCCCGGAACAACATCCAGGTGCGCATTGAGAATAACTTTAAATTTCTTGAGGTCTTTATCTTTATTGCTATAGAAAATACTTGGATTATTGTTTGAAGAGAAAGAGGTAAAGTCGTGTCCTCCCAGGTGGTCTTCCGCTACTTTGAGGGCTTGAAGGAGGGCATCGGGGTTGCCCGCGACTGAGGGTATTGAGATGAGTTGTTTGGTAAGATTCAGGATGTCGTCTGCCATCAGTATGAACTTATTGTAGCACTTCTGTGATGTTTGGGAAGAGACTAAATTGGGTAGTGATCGATAGTGATAGTTTCGGGTTGGTACAAGCCGATTTTTCTTTTGGTTGCTTGCAGAGCCTCTTCCCAGTTGCCATAGAGGAGTGAGCGCTTCTCATCATTTTCGGGAGTCAGGAGAACATATTTTTGCTTTTGATAAAGCGTTACATTGTTTTCTTTACCTTCTGCATCAGAAGTACGCACGACAATTTTGACAGGATGTGTTTGCTCAAGAATTTTTTGAGATTCCATAATGAGATTGTCTATGCAACTGATGTTTATTGTTTGTAAAGTTTTCATAGTTATATTTTAAAAGGTATGTACTATTAGATTTAACTTATACACCCGCCTAAGCTTACTTTTCGCCTTAGTAGATTTCTACTGCGGCTCGAAGAGCGCTTGAGCGGCGGGTTGTATACTATTTTTAATTTAACTTAATAATCGATGTATACAAAAAACCCGCCTATCTTTGGCGGGTATAAGTTTTATAACAAACCTTCTCCGCCCTTAGGGGGTAAAAGAGAGATTCTTAATCATGCAAGTTGTTTGGCGTGTCATATTTATATGACTAGAATATGCTATTTGTGGTTGATTGTAAAGAGGTAAAAACCTATCGGATTATCCTGCTGAAGTCTTCTGTGTTTTTTCGTCACTCAGGTTAACATTGGCTTTGAAGCCGGCGCCTTTCTTTTTTGCTACATTGAGCCATGTGGCTGAGTCTCCTGTCTTCTTCGATTCGCTTGCAGCCCTAACCATGCTTTTGTACAGTCCCTCGTGATATCTGCCTGCGTTTCTAGGCGTATAGGAAAGCGTATGGGGGGCATACTTCCTCTTCACCTCATTACTCGCGGTGTTGACTATCTGTTTTAGCTCTCCTTGTATCTGCTCTATAGTCTGTCTTTTTTCTTGCTTGAGTTGGTTAAGATTTCTTTCCCCGCTATTTTTGATGTCATAATCTATTCCGGCTTCTGCGCCTGACCTGTTGCCGCCTTTCTCTTTTAATTTTTGGGCACCTACCTTTCTCTCCACGATCTCATTTGGTCTCAATTTGGCGGCATTAAATACCTCAACGAGGCCTTTTGTCGGGTCTCCTTCCGGCTTGCCTCCTTCTCCTTCAGGTGGGGATGCTAACGGGGAATCTGAGCCAAAACCGAGAGACATGAGTTGTTGAAATGTATCGTCAACCCACTTTCTGTCCATCAGGGCCTTGCGTGTTTCTGAGCCTACCTTACCTATCTCGTCGGTAAAGGTTCCGAGGGCCTTGATGGGTCTAGTAGCAGTCTTCTTTGCTTGCTTCTGTGCCCTTTGGTCAATCATATAGGCCTAACCTTATCACAAATTCGTGAGTAAATCAAGCGTTTTCTGCTGTCTGAGGATACTTGTCAGCAGATAGCGGTTAGTCTCAAGGTTCTCTTTCTCTTTCGGATCTTTTGCTTTTGCTATAGCTTCATCAACTTCCTTGGGGTCAACAGTGACCTTTTCCGTCTCAGCGATCTTTTGTAAGACAAACTCAAGCTTTATGTCCTCCTCTGCTCTCTTAGCATATTCGTTGCGGAGGTCTTCGGGTGATCTTTTTGTCGATCCAAGGTATTGATCGAGGCTAAGGCCCAGCTTTTTTACGTCTTCAAGGAGTTGTGAAAGGAGTCGGTCTGTCTCTTGTTCTATCAAGATATGAGGTACGGTCGCCTTAGTTCCTTCCAGTACGGCCTTGACCATTTGATCCATTGTAGGCTTTTTCTGCTCGTCTTCTCCTACAGGCTTACCCGAAACTGCAATTTTACTTTGTACATTAACTGCTTTGACATTTTTCTTATAGTCTCCTAGGTCAACAGTTGGCAGCTCACAGGTCAGAGCGTGAAATACCCAGTCTTTATCTTCCTCTGCCTCTTCAAGCTGTATCTTGGGGCTCACAATGGGCTTAAGACTGTGCTCTGTAAGTGCATTCATGTATGCATCGGGAAGGATCTTTTTAAGGACGTTTTCTCGGATTGCCTGAGGATTAAAATTACTTTCAGCAATGCTTGCAGGAGCCTTCCCTTTTCTAAATCCAGGAAGATTGATTTCCTTCGCCATGGATTCCAATACCTGATCACGAGCTGTCTTTACTGTCGTAAAAGGCAAGGTGATGGTCAGCTTGATTGTGCCGTCTTCCTCTTTATGAATGAGTGATTTCATAGGTTAATTTGTTTTCGCGCTTCTTAGTGATGAGAAGCAAGCTAAGGTAAGCAAATGTTAGTGCGGGCGAAGGGACTTGAACCCCCATAGCCTTACGGCCACATGGTCCTAAACCAAGCGCGTCTACCATTTCGCCACGCCCGCATAATTCTCCTACCGCCTACTTGAGGATCATTATACTCGATTTAGATAGAAATGGAAAGAGTATTGTTACTACTGAATCCCTGTTCTACTTGCTCAATTTCACTTATAAAATGCTGTACTTTATTAGCCCAGCTCCTGTCTGCGGCATAGGTAGAGCCTATCTCATAAATGTTGGTAGCCCCGCGTTCGGTCATATATCTCTCGCGCAAAGACTTATTGAGCGTCATAATTCCATCTTCCCATGAGGCAAACCTGAGGACATTGTTACCGTAGACACCAAATCCCCACCCGTTATAGGAGTAAGGAGGTATCATGTGGCCAAAATATGACTCTACCCCTGCAATAGCAGGTACCAGCTTCCAATCGAGGTCATATTTGTCAGCCTGATCAATAAAGATCTGTGCGTACGGAGCTAGAGGCGAATCGTACTTCTTAAGATATTCTTCCAGAATTTTGGCGCGATTATCTATCTCTGCCACCTCGGAAGGTGGTGAAGCTTGTCTGGCGAGTGTCGCCGAAGATCTGGAAGTTTTTTCAGAGGAAGCATGTATCTGCTTTGGGTTAGATGCAGCTATTATCAATAAGGCTGCGAGGAAAAGAAAGTATTTTCTTTTCATAAAAAAATCCTAACGCAAGTGTTTTGGGCACATGCCTTAGGATCTAGTTGAGATTATAACATATAACTATGGGGCTGTCAAGAGGTATTTGAAGAAAATACGAAAATGCACTCAGGCACAAATAGGCATGGATTAATTCGTTATTGTACGGAGATTTGAGGCTATTGGAGCTTCTCCATGAAGTGCCTGACGCTAAATGCCCAACTGCCGTTGCTGGAAGGGGTATACATGGTCATAATCTCCTCAGGAGTGACAAGGCCTTTACCTTTATATCTGGTCGCAAGGGCTTTGGTGACTGTGTAGATACCTTCCTTGTAGTCGGAGAACCTGGTTACAGTCTTGCCATATATGCCAAATCCCCAACAGTTGTATGAATCTATAGGGGTTACTTTACAAAGACCGGATTCTTGCATGGCTATAGCCGGAATCAGGCGATAATCGAGACCGTATTGCTCTGCTGCATCGAGTACATCCTGGGCATAAGGCTCCAGGGGGGAATTATATTTTGCAAAAAACTGTCGTATTTTCTCTACTCTGCCGTCGCTTTCTGTGACATCTCCTGTGAGAATGTTCTGAGTGGCAGGCAAGGCTGCGTATACTACTGTTTTGTTTGAGGAATTGTTAGAATAATGGCGGGGATACAGAACTAACAGAACCATCAGTATAAAAAGTAGTGATATAGGGGCTGAAATAAAGAAAGTCGTGATTAGAATTAACTTCCTCATGCGTATACTTATAGTCGCAGAATTAGCAAGCGTTGTCAAGTTAGCTAGGTTTTGGTAGAATGGCTGTTATAGCATTGATGCCCAAGTGGCGGAATGGCAGACGCGCTGGCTTCAGGTGCCAGTGCCCGCAAGGGTGTGGAGGTTCGACTCCTCTCTTGGGCACAATTTCCAGCTTTGCTGGAAACTTAGAACTTAAAACAGAGAACATAGGACTTAGACTAGTAAGGAAATGTTATTTAGATTTAGAAATTTTCCTGTTTATATAAAAGCAAAAGAATTTAGGAAGTTCGTTAAAAAATTATTAACTAAGATACCAAGATCAGATTATGATCTTAAAGACCAGATAGATAGAGCAACAACTTCTATTTGCCTGAATATTGCTGAAGGATCTAACCGGGTATCTGACAAAGACAAGGCTCATTTTCTTAATCAGGCATTAACTTCGCTTGAGGAGGTTGTAGCAGGCTTTGATTTAGCCTTAGATGATGGATATATTACAGCTTCAGACATGAAGATTTTGATAGAAGAGGGGCAAGATGTAGGCAGACAATTGATAGGATTTTCGAAAACATTAAGAAGTTCTTAGTTTTCGGTTCTGGTTCATAGTTTTTTGCAAAGCAAAAACATGCGGACGTGGCGAAATGGTAGACGCGCAGCCTTGAGGTGGCTGTGCCTGAAAGGGTTTGGAGGTTCAAGTCCTCTCGTCCGCACAAAAAAGCAGAGTTTGTTATAATATCTGCACCAGGACGCTTAGCTCAGCTGGTAGAGCGCTTCATTTACACTGAAGATGTCGGGGGTTCAAGTCCCTCAGCGTCCACCGCGTCCACGTCAAACGTGGCTGATGGCAAACGCGGCTTCGCTCTTCTCATGGCAAGTCGTACTCCAGTTTATTTTTAGCCTATGGCACTTAGCAAGCTACACCTCAAACAAAATCCCACGCTCAAAGACTATCAGGTTTATATACGAGAGATGGTGAAGGAGCGAGGATTTCAGAAGGAGAAGATTTCTCATATCTTTATGCTTTTTCTCGAAGAGTGTGGAGAAATGGCTAAGGCTGCCAGGAAAAGGCAGAAGATTAAGCTGGATAAAGCTTCTGAGGAATTTGAGATTGCAGATGAAGCGGCTGATGTTTTTATGTACCTTTTGGATATATGTAATTATTACGACGTAGATTTAGAACAGGCATTTCGTGATAAAGAGGAGAAGAACAAAAAGCGGACCTGGAAGTAGATGAAAAGGTTCACCTCGTCATTCTTTAACTATTGATGACTGCAAGGTATACGTCTGCTTCTGTGGCGATCTTGTCTGCCTTGTCTGTGCCATTTACAGGTTCTCTTGCGGCGCGAAACCCACTTTTCTCTGCAAGGTCAGCGACCCCACGCTTCTTCATGAAGTCAGCAGTAACCTGAGCTGCTATGCCTGGATCAAGTGCTAGGTCAGGATTTTCGACCAATTTATTGCCTTGACCTATGTCTTGTCCTATCTGTTGATAGTTTTCGTCATGGGTAATCTGTATGAATCCGCGGCCGTAATAAGCTTTTCCGCCTTTATAGCCGTTAGCCACTGCCTGTTGTTCTCCGTTATATTCTCTTATTGGTGTAAATGTACTATCAGTTTCATGGTCTACGGTAGCCATGGTATAGGCAACCACGCGAGGTGTATTTATTCCCTGTTGGTCTAGTGCGCCTAAGAGAAGCGAAACGTTTTGTCTTATTGTATTTTTGTCTGTAGGAGAATTCTGAGAAGCCCGGTCGGTTAACTTCTCTACTAATTGAGCTCTTGCTTCTTGCGCTCGTGCCTGATTGGATTGAGAGGATTGTCCAGAGTTTGCCGCAGCAGCTTCTTCGTGTGCAACTAGTACCCGTACCGCTTCCAGATTCATTTGCTGTCCAGCGACTGTAGCTTGCGCTGTTGTATTAATTTCTGAGCCCTGCTCGGGTAGGCTAGCTGCCAGGATGGTGGTGGCTGCAAAGGGAAGAACTGTCCTTCTTACTAAAAGAGATCTTCTAGGATTTAAATTCTCTCGTGCGAAATCAATGATTCTGCGGGGTAGACTGGCGCTTTTTTCTAAATTCATGTTTATTACTATACCATACATTATATAATTTTTCAACAGTTTTATATATTTTGTTTTTTTGAATCTAAATATGGATAAGAATTTATGACTAATTTTAGTAAATAATATTTAGTTATAGGGAATATTGTTTTTACAATTCTTTTCAAGCCAGGTGGTGATTGTTGCTGAAATACTTGAAGTACGCCAAGGGATTACCTGTTGTGGTGTGTTATAAATGGGGGCTTATTGCTCTAAAAAGACAACAAGCCCAGTATTGCTACTGAGCTTGCGTAGTGCCGAGGATCAGAGTCGAACTGATATATCATGTTCTTCAGACATGCGCCATGACCACCTAGGCTACCGCGGCGTGAATTACCTACTATGCATTTTACCACGATTAAGGTATGATTTGAAGAAGAAAATTTTAGTGATTTACTGCGCTTTTTATTTCGGTTCTGCCGCCCCAGAGGGAGTTAATTTTGAGGCTAGGTGAGTAAATTAATAGATCAATAAACTTGACAAAAACTGTCTTATAAGATACAATACAGATCATAACCAATTGCCTGTAAGCAGTTGGTTTTTGCTTTATTATGACAGGTACACTTTTGTCATTTGCACTAAGCGGAGCATTATTTTTTTCATCAGGGTCTGCTGCTCCCATTGTTCCCTTAACTCAGAATCTCCCTCAAGATAATTGGGTTGGTTATTCTGTGGAGAAACCCCAATCTCTCTCAGCGATTGCTCAGGTAAAATATGGTGAGGAGAAGTATTGGACGACACTCTGGAAT
This sequence comes from Candidatus Levyibacteriota bacterium, assembly GCA_023245515.1. Lineage (GTDB taxonomy): Bacteria > Patescibacteriota > Microgenomatia > Levybacterales > UBA12049 > JAHFKE01. Next base: position 6,821 of record JAHFKE010000011.1, on the reverse strand, counting down.
GATAACACCGCCTTAAATGATCCTGAGGCTGTTCAGGCAGGAACTATTCTTAAGATACGTGCTGAAAAGCCGGAGTCCCCTGAGGAGCTTATTAATGAGTTATCCGATAAGCTTCAAGCAAAAAAGCAGTCCATGCAGGTCGTGGCTTTCGCACAAGAGAAGGCTTTTGTTACGAATCCTGTGGCACTTGAGCAGCCACAAGGTTCAAGGGTGCTCACAGAAGAGCAGGTCAACTTTCTTGGTAGCTGTGAGGCTGGAATGGATCCTGCAAAAAATACGGGAAATGGTTATTATGGTGCCTTCCAATTCTCGCATGGTACATGGAAAAGTATGAACACAGGCTACGAACGTGCTGATTTGGCACCAATCGAGGTACAAAAGGATGCCGTCCAGAGACTTGTCCAGCGCTCGAGTATCTTTACTCAGTTCCCGGCTTGTGCGAGCAGAATGCGCAGTGTCGGCCTAATATAGAAGTAAGAAGTAAGAAGTAAGAAGCAATAAGCAATAAGCAATAACTATGAACTATGAACTATGAACTAATTAAATTATATGCTTCCCCTAATTCCTAATTCCTAATTCTATTCTCTTGGTGTGACTCCGTAGACTGTGATGAGGGGACCTTGGATGTCTGAGGTCGCGTATGTCCTATTCCCTGCACTCGGATTTGACCAATAGAATATTTTCCCCGCTTCTTCAATTTGCATATTGACGCATCCATGACTCATCGGGTGGCCGAAGTTATTGTGCCAATAGGCTCCGTGGAGGCTGTATCCCCATGTTTTGGGCGTGGAGGAGTTCCAGTAATACATGGTATAGGGCACATTCGGAAGGTTATAGTAGGTGCCTAGAGCGGAATTGCCTCCTGACATTCGTGTATAGCGAAGCCAGATCCAGATGCGGAAATCCCCCGTTGGTGTGGGATTCCATTTACCTGTGGACACGAGGAATTTATAGGTAAGATTGTTGCCCTCATAGGCATAGAGTATTTGATTGGTTAGGTCGATATAAATATGCTTATTGTTGGAGGTGGAGTCTCCAAGCACATTCTTGGCCTGATTTATGGCAAAGCTAGGCGTATTTGGCATGTCGGCCACGGCTACTCTTTTGCTCATAAATACTCCTTCAGTAGCCTCCTCTCTCGCCCCTGTTAGGTCTCGTATGCAGCTTATTGAGTTGGCACAGAATGCCTGACTTGTTTTCTGGAGGAATAGAGAAAGACCTATGAATAGCAAGAAGGTCCCAATGCTAAAGAACGTTATTATCAAATGATCCTTGCGCTTATGTTCATCTTGAGCTCTTTTAGCTGTGGCTTTGAGCTTATTAGGCATTATCTATAGACTATTAAACTCCTCGATCAAAGTAAAGAGATAAGCTTGACAATAGTCTTATAGTAGTGTATAATCTTTCTTATAGGTTGCTTTGCAACTTGTGTGTATTATGAAAAAACAGATTCTTATTATAAGTTCAACTTTGGTATTTTTTGCAGGTCTTCAGGGCATGATATTTGCTACAGACAGGGCTTTTTCCGCGGGTTCTCAGAATGCCCTAGTTCGTCCCGTAGTTAATCAGTCTGAACTGGCAAGCCACGTGATGCCGCTAAATGATAGATACCCTGTGCCTTCGGTAAATACGGTCTTCCGTGATAATATCCTGCTTGTGCTTCATTATATGGCAGGCACGGTAAAGAAAGCTGATGAGATTAGCTGGGATTCCGTGCGTAAGCCATTTACCTATGAATTTAGGCTCGAACCAGGCGAAGTATTTGCCTATCATGATGGTGTGCTGCCGGAATATCAGGGAAAGAAACTTGTGACGACAAATGCTCATTTTAATGCTCAAGAAGGCTTCGTTTCAGACGGTTATCTCTATGGTGATGGAGTTTGTCACTTTGCGTCTCTTATGACATGGGTTGCGCGAGACGCAGGCCTAAAGGTGGAAGCGAGGGTGAGGCATGATTTCGCCAATGTTCCTGATGTTCCCCGCGTACATGGTACATCGATTTATGCAGATCCGGGTGAGTCATTTAACGAGCAGAATCAGAACCTGTATATCGAAAATACGAATGATAAGCCTGTGAAATTTGTTTTCGAATATAAGGACGATGAGCTTACGTTCTCGGTCTATTCTGTGGAGAAATAAAGCTAGGGATTAGGGTAAAGCGTAAAGGGTTAGTGATTAGTTGATGGATTAGTTGTTGATTGCTTCTTGTTCCCCATCTTAGCGGTTGACAGAGTAGATAGAACTTCATCATAATGATATATATGGATCAGCCCGTTAGTGAGAATACGCCTAGTCCTCAGTCTCCCACGCAGAGTTCTCCCGTACCATCTGTCTCTCCAGTAGATCAGTCTATGCCCCCCTCTGCTACTTCGCCACAACAATCTATGCCTCAGCCTGCAGAAGCTCAGGGGCCGTCTCAATCCCAACAGTCTCATCCGCACGAACATCATTACTTTCTCGGAGGCATTATTGCATTGGTAGTTCTGGTGGGTCTGGCAGGAGTTTACGTCTACTTTTTCGTACTCAAGTCAAACTCCTCACAGAAAATGACATACCAAACTTCTTATCCTGTCGTTTCTCCACAAGTTTCCCAAGTGGTGCAAGAGCCAACCCAGCCCTATGAGAACCCTTTTGTGTCGCCTACTCAAGTATATGAGAATCCTTTCGAGACAACAGTGTCGACTACGACTGACACGGCTTATCAGAATCCATTTGGAAATTAAGTTAGGGGTTAGGGTCTAGGAATAAGATGAAGAAGCTACTTATAATTGTTTTATTTTTATCTTTGGGTTTAATATTCTCCGCCAAAGTTCAGGCAGCACCCAGCTATCCTATTGCTGACTTGGGCAATTGTGCCAGTGCCTCTGATTGTCGCCAATACTGTAATGTTGATCAAAATAAACCCGCTTGTTGGTCTTATGCAAAGTATGTTCTCCAACAAGCGGTGTTGGGTGATAGGGCGACTAATTCGGCAGAAATTACGCAAAAGATCACTTTTCCTGTCTCTGAGTTGGGCAATTGTGCCTCGGCATCAGAGTGCAAGGCTTATTGTACCCAAGTTGAGCATAGAACTGCCTGCTACGCCTTTGCCATTAAGCACGGATTGAACAAGCAGACCTCAGAGTCAAATTCTCAGGAAAAAGGCAAGCTTCTTGCTCAGGCCAGAGTTGAGTTGGGGTGTTCGGATGAGGCTTCTTGTAAAGCGCTTTGTGAGGATCCAGCAAATCGTGGTAAATGTATGGCATTTGCTCGAAAGAATGGCTTAAGAGCTGAGGGGAAAACAGCGGGAAATATGGCTGAGATGGTTATGAAAGGTGCCAAGGAGAAGCTAGGATGCGACTCAAAAGAAGCTTGCTATGCTTTCTGTTCCAAGGTTGAGAATATGCAGCGGTGCAAAGAGTTCGTAAAGAGCTTGAATCCGAAAAAAGATGGGCAGGAAGGTAATTCGGAAAGTAAGCCCCCCATGATGATGAGGCCTGAGAAAAGAGCTTCAGGGGCTGGTATGACCTGTGTGACAGAGAGGGAGTGTTACGAGATCTGTAAGGCAAACCCTACGAAGTGCCCTGCTTTTGAGCGGAAAGTGCTCAAGCTGGTCAGGCCGACCTATAAAGTAACCGAACCTACACCAAGTAATAATATGCCTGTTGTTGACCTTCCTCTTTCGCAGTAAGTTTTCTTATACTTTGATCGCAAGGTGTCTCAGCGGGTTCTGTCAAAAGTTGTTTCTCCTCAGTGCTCGATCTAGGTGATCCGCTTCGCGTCTCAACGATCTGCGCGCTGTCGGGAGCCCTTAACTTTTGCCACCCACTATGCGACAACGTGGTTTCAATTGCTCGTCTTAAGGAAGGATTTATTTGTTTAATTGCAAACTATTGATTGAAGTAGAAGTTGTTGTGCTATACTTATTGGGATGCAGAAGGGTGCTTTATCTGGGAAGAATATCGTTATTGTTGGGGCTTCCAGTGGTCTGGGAAAAGCACTTGCAGAGCAACTATCAGAACAAGGACCGAATCTCTATCTCCTCTCTCGCAACATTGAATCCTCCGACTTGTCATTTGAAGCGCATAAGATAAATTGTGACGTAAAGGACGCGGAGAGCGTAGGGCGTGCATTCCAGGGAGTTGACAGTTTAACAGATAAAATTGACGTGCTGGTGAACTGTGTAGGCATCGGGCTGGTGAAGGGTTTGGAGCATACGACACAGGAAGAAATAAATAATGTTATCGATACTGATCTGAAGGGTGTGATCTATACGTCTCAGGAAGCATATAAGAGGATGGTTGAAAAAAAGAATGGGCATATCATCAACGTTTCTTCGACCTCAGGACTTAAAGCCCGACCTGATGAGACGATTTATTGTGCGGCCAAATGGGGACTTCGCGGATTTACTGAAAGTCTGAGATTGGCAGGTGTTCCGAACAAGGTACGGGTGACGGGTATTTATCCCGGCGGTATGCAGACGAATTTCTGGAAAGGTAACGAGCCCAAGAATCTGGAAGCATTTATGCAGCCCGCGGATATTGCGGAACAAATAGTCAATGTCATCAAAGCCCCCGTATCTATCTCTCCTGCGGAAGTTGTGATTGAGAGAGGAGTATAGTTATGCTAAAAGATCAACAGTTTGCGTTTATTGGAGTAGATCCTATCATTGTCCATGAGGGCAAAATTGTTCTTGCACAGCGCGGTGAGGGCTCTGAGGTAGATATCGATAAATGGCATATTCCCGGGGCGCTCGTGAAAGCTGGGGAGACGCTTCGAGAGGCTCTCAAGAGAGCGGTAAAGGAGAAAACTAATCTGGATATAGACTTACTAATTGACGGTGAGTCCTTCGCATCTTTTGTGAAGTTCTATGACACCCCAACTAGAGAACCTCGTTATCATGATGTTGCTATGTCCTTTCTCTGCAAAGTCGTTGGTGGAGAAATGAAGCCCGGCCCCAGAATGACGGATGTGAAAGCGTTTGCTATAGAGGAGATAGAAACACTAGAAATTGGCTTTGATCACAAGCAAATAGTATTGGATGGAATAAATAAATTAAAGGAACTACAGCTTATTTAATCCCCTACTAGATTCGCAAGAGAGTTCAATTTCTTTCTTTTCACCTTGTATCAGATGAATAAAGTCCTATAAAAATTGATATAGATGCCTACTCATGATATACTTCCGGCATGGAAAATTTAGATGGAAGACGATCATTTGCTCAGGCAACGAAAGATGCTGCCACGAAGGTAAGAGAGCATTTTAAAAGAAAACCTACCCTAGAAGAGATAGCGCTTGATGAAGCAAGAGCTCAAGATGATCAAACAGTGAAAGAAGTTTTGGGATTTGATCTGAAGTTTGGAGGGGCAACGGGGGAAGAAGTTACTGTTGACTTGATCAAGACTCACTTTGCACTGAGGCAAGCTAGTGCCGAAACTTCCTATAAGGTAATGATTGTCCGACAAGTATTCAATAAGAAGCGGATGGGTGTATCGAAAAAGGAGATAGAAAAAGACGTTGAGTTTCTAGAAAGTAGATGGCCGAGCGAAGAACATCAGAACTGTGTCAAAGCACAACAGTTAGACACAGTGGAAGGTATAGAAAAAGCCAGAGAATTCTTCAGTCACAACGTTGAGCGGGGGTTAAGACACAATGGACATTCAATAGAAGTATTGGAGAAGGTTGATCATTATAAAGATAATGCACGAGAGCTAAGAAGAAGGACAAATGCATATCAAGCAGCAGTGAGGGTGCTAGATGAAAGAAAAGCTGATTTGTTCCCCGATGCTCCAATGGGTACAAATCCTCTCTGAGCGGGTCGCCCAAGCGAAGCGGACAGGGGTGGAGGACCCTCTATCCTCCTGACAAGGAGATGTTCTGCCTACACCAGACTTCAGATACTGCTATCTTATGACAAAGTATATTAGTTCTTATTCTGAAAATAAAGCCTCACAGGCGTGATGCGGAAGGTTTAATAGATGCATCTATGACTACTGATACAATATTCTTTCCACTATGTTTCACCAGATCATTTACGTTATTCACTTTATCTACAGCATCCATATTAACTTTGGATAATTCTTTGCGAGTATACCCAACGATCAAGAAGATACCATTCTTTATTTGTTCTGTCTCAAGGTATTGTGGTAATTGTTTTTCGAGTCCATTCCAAAGCTTTGTATTATTAGCTAGCTTTATTTCCAATAATAGACGTTGTTCATATCCATTTGAAAATCTAAAATCAACAGGGCCAGATCCAAGATTTACTTCTGCTGTGCTATCTATACCATTTGCTTTACAATAATGCATTACAATACTCCAAAACAATCTCTGTACCGCTTTTTCTGCCCTTGGAAGGTTTCGATCATCACGTAGTAATTCATATCCTTTTTCATGTTCTACAAAATGCTTAAAAATGTTAACTATTCCTTGAACCTTTTGTAAGAATTCTTCCTCATTGGCAGGGGGTGTTATTTCAAGAGGCTTTTGTTCAACAAAACTTTTACCATCTTTATACCAGTTATAAAGCCCCTTCCTATCACTATTAAGGTCGTATGGATAAGCTCCTACTTTTTCTTTACGTTCTACATACCGTGCAACCGTAGCAGGATTAGCTCTTGCTAATGCGACTATGTCTTCTTTCTTTAGCTTGCTCTTCACAGCATGGCTAAGGCTTGCTCTCAATATGGAATTTTCATGACGATAAACGTAATCAATAAAATCGTCATGGTTGATAACTGGGAGAGGTGAAAGAAATTCAACGGGAATAAGAATAATTGGATTTTTTGTATAAAGGTTATAAGGAAGAGCGACTCGACTGTGATTCCATCGATTATAGTCCA
>JAHFKE010000068.1 GCA_023245515.1 Candidatus Levyibacteriota bacterium | reverse complement strand
GGATTCTTCAAAAACTTACGGGGAGCCTTCGGAGAATTAGTAGATGTTTATGAAACGCTGGATCCCGAGAAGGCGCAAGACTTCAGAGATAAGCACTTCAAGAAAACGTCCTTCACCAAAGCATTTGAAAAGAGAATGGGCCTATAACCCCCGATCTTTTTCCCTCAATCGCTCGATATCATGCTTCGTAATCGACAAATCCAGCTTTGAAGCTTCCTCCAGCGTAAACCATCCCATGTCAGCACATTTTTCAGGTTCCATAATCCTTGGAACACCTTTTGTTATTTTACAAATATAACTAGGGGATACCCAATGCTGTTTATCTTCAGGAATAATATGATCAAAAACCCCAAGAAGTTCTACGATCTCAATCTCTACGCCATATTCTTCCATCATTTCTCTTTGCAAAGCCTGCTCCAGTGTCTCTCCAAACTCCACGCCACCACCCGGAATTTCCCATTTCCCACGCTCATTTTTGGCCTTTTCTCCACGCAGCGTAATGAATAGCTTACCCTCCTCATTAAAAATAGCAGCTCCCACTCCCACCCCTATATAATCTGTGCCTTTTTTCATTAGGAAATTATAACATATACCATCAATTGCCTTATATTGCAATCTAAATCTATGTGATTCCCATCACAGACGAGAAGAGTTAATAGGCTTATAATGTGCTTATCCTCAATAAAGGATACACATATATGAACACAGAAACACTAACAACATACACAACACGCGACGCAAAAGAGAGGGACTCATCTATGACACATAGCGAACTCCGTCTTTCACCACAACGCATTGAAGAGAGAAAGATTGAAGCCATTCTCGAACAGTATAAAGAAGCTACAGGCGATGCTTATGACATTATTCCAGTAGGGGAAGTGGGTTATATTCTACAAAGTAGAGAACATACCCCAACTCCAGAGCGCGATTGGTTCATGTTCGATTATGACTACACCCTAGCTCAGGTCAATGAAGCAAAAGAGAGACGATTTAAACTCTACAAAGAACACACAACTAACCTAGGAATCAATGCGAGCGATGAGCAGCTGGAACGAGCAATAAAGATAACTGATAAATTTGCCCGCATGGACGTTATCCCAGGCAAAGGAGAAAGCTACAGCCCAGGCGCTCATGCAGTAGCTTTGGATTGGGCCACTAAGAGACTCCAGGCAGCAGCGAGTACAGATGCATATGACGATGTTTTGACAAAGACCGACCAAGATCTAAAAAGGATCAGAGAGCAACTCCCAAATACAGACGAAGATGGCGCAGTTACTGCTCCCAAAAATACAAGACTAGCTGATGATCCATTCTACTTCAGATCTGAAGATCATAGGCTCGTAACGTCAAAAGATCCATGGGCAAAGGGGATAGAAAAAACTATTTCACAAACAGTAAGTAATCCAGAGCTATACACCGAAACAGTTGAGGCCGCTTCCAGAGTCGGACAGAGACAAGGAGAAGCAGAAGAATCTAATCTCGGTGTCTTCACTTTTGGACACCCTGACAACCAAATAACAAAAGTCTTGAGATTGATCGCTAGAGAGCCTGATTTCCGACCAAATCAAATATGGTTATCCAAGGTAAGAAAAGGGGAGTTCCTCAAAGAACTTGTAAAACTCCAAAGTCAAAAAGATGCTATGGTATTCAACGGCAGAGCACATGTCAATCCATTGAGTAAGGACGAGCATATTATAGTTGTCATGGACGATAACAAGAAAGAATTAAATTCCATCCTGGAAGCCAATCCTACTGTACGGGAAAATTCCGGAGCACTTCTCTCAGTTGTTAGATCCACACGACCCGGAACAAAAACCGGAAGAGAAGAATGGGCAGTCGAAGCACCAAATGAGAATGTTGACTTCAGTAGGGAAGATCTAACAGCAGATGATGCTAAACACATACTGCAACACTCAAGAACTATGGCGCGAACACAGCTCGCGGACATGATATAATCATTCACATGACTGATCATGAACTAAGACGGGGACAAATTCCTATAAAACAAATAGAGGTTGAGTATCGAGAGGATCTTACTTGGCTTTATTTTCGTGTAGGAGAACAAACAAGGAACAGGAACACCTTCCCAATTCCTCGAGGCGATTATGAAGATGATATTGAAGGTGCATTCGGAACACTGACCAGACCTATTAGTCAAGCTGCCTTTAACACATCAAGTGAACACCTCGAAAGTCTTCTTATCTTTGATGCAGCCAAGAAAAGACATCAGCCTGATCGGGCAACTTTTAGATATATGAAAAACATGCATGGAGAAGATGCAGCTCTCGAATTGATTCAAAGAGAGAATGAGAGAATTCCAAAAACTGAAAAGCTCATACAAGACTTCTTAGGAGAAAGAGCAGTTACCGTATTTCACTCTATGTTCACAAGCGAACTTATCATAGCACCAAATCGCATCATATCACTAGACGAAGTCGAAGGGGAAACGCTTGCTCAAGTTTGGCCTCAAAGATATCAGCATCTCAAACAAACCAGCCAATCTTTTGAAACAAAAGCGCGATCAATGCCTGGAGCCAAGTTTGACGATGAAGATCCCAGAGTCAACAAATAACTTATCCTTTATTACCACTATGAAATGCTTTGTGAACATCTCTTAATTGTTTATTCGTGACGTGGGTATAAATCTGGGTAGTGGCAATATTTTTATGTCCCAGCATTTCCTGAACCGATCTGAGATCCGCACCGTTGGTCAGCAAGTCCGTGGCGAACGAATGCCTAAGCGTATGAACAGTAGCATCCACAGGTAGGCGAGCCATACGCACATATTTCTTAACAATCCTTTCAACGCTCCGTGCGGTCAGACGCATCTTTTCTCCATCTCCATCTTCATCAACCTTACCTGAGTAACGTATGAATAAAGGCTTGAAATTATCCGCCCGCATTCGCAAATACTGAGCGGTCCAATCAGCAGCACTGTCTGATATAAAGACTACCCTTGCCCTTCCTCCCTTTCCCACAACGCCGAACTCACGCCGTTCAATGTTGATCTGTCCGTGATTAAGCTTCACCAGTTCAGAAACACGAAGCCCTGTTGAAAATAATAATTCCAAAATCGCCCTATCCCGACAGCCGTCCTCTTTGTGAATATCTGTCATCGATATCAAGCGCTCTATTTGTTCACGCTCCAGAAATTTCAAACTGCGACTTTCGGTCTTGGGCAAATCAATTTTGGAGGGCTCAAGCGTCTTAATGTCATTTTTGATCAAAAACCGGAGGAAGGACCGAAGGGCAATAACGTAATAATTTTGAGTGACCTTTTTCAGATTCCTTCCTTTTTCATCCACTTTATTTGCGAGGAAAACTCTAAATCTACGAACTGTCACCAAATCCAAATCACCAATCGATCGGGTAGGCCCGCCTGCAACGCTTTGCATAGCAATGCGGGCAGGGGACCCGCCTTCGCCTTGCTTCGGCCTTTGGCTCGACGAAGTCTCGCTACGGCCAGACGCAGTCGGCGAGGCAAGGGGAGAGTGCCACTCTGCGAAGACATTTAGATAGTGTCTATAGTTACGAACGGTCAATTTCGAACAATTCTTTTCAACTTCCAAATATTCAAGAAATTGAGTTATTAATTCCTGAAGACTATCATTTTTCATATCCTATGGTAGGCGAGGGTAGTGGCAACTTTTCACAGAACCCCAAGCAATTAATATTGTACGACATGAAAAATTGTATTGCAATCTAAAATCGAACTTTGCTATGCTTAAGTAGATATGTTTCAAGTATTACTTGACCTATTTGACGAAGTCGTTATCTGGCTTTCAAATTTTTTTAGGGCACTTAGTATCAAAGACTTTCTCGGATACATAGCAGCCGCCCTAACTACTGTTTCTTTTCTTCCTCAGGTCATACAGGTACTAAAGACACACAAGACAAAGGGGATATCCCTTGCCATGTATGTAATATTTTGCAGCGGAGTTTTCCTCTGGACCCTTTATGGCTTTGCTATACAGTCACCTCCCGTGTACATAGCAAATATCGCGACACTCGCACTCGCTACCATCATCCTCTATCTTAAAATTAAAAACCACGACAAGAAATAATGCAAAACAATTGCAGGCAATTACAAGATGATCTATACTAAGTCTATACATGTGGAAAGATCGCTATAAAGACACCCTCGATTTTATAGATAGCTACTGGGACAAAATTATTCTCAAGCCCAAACCTTTCCTGATGGGTAGCAACATCATAAGCCGAGTGGCAATGCGTCCTACCAATAAAGACTACCATATCATAGAGGTCCCATATGCGTGTCTCGTTCCCAACGACGCCAAATACCGCTATATTTTCTACTGGGACAGCTATTTTATGTTCCGTGGGGTCATGGGAACCAGGCACGAAGCAGTCATTCCTCAAATGGTCGAGAATTTTATTTATATCTTCAAAAAGTACCATATTATTCCAAATTTCACCCATCCTGAATCTCTCGGTAGATCACAAGCACCATACTTTACCTCAATGATCTTTGATGCATACGACGTGCTCCAAAGAGATAAAAGTATTGCAGCGAAGTTTAGGAATGTTTTTACCACAAAAAAAGATTGGCTCAGAAGCAGAATGGCGATTGCCAAAATAGAATATAACGATGTCTGGGAAAGCCCGATAAACCTTGATCACGGAAATTACAATCACAAGGTGCCTGAATATAACCTCAATCGATATGGAGACCGGGATGTTGGCTACGGACAGAACGCGGAAAAAGAATCAGGATGGGATATGACCTCACGGTTCTATGACCGTTGTCATAATTTTTTGCCTATTGATCTGAATTCCCTACTCTATAAATACGAAATTGATTTCGCCAAAGCAGCAGAAATCCTTAATGATCCTGAAGAACAAAAATATTGGCTTAAAAAAGCAGAAGCAAGAAAAGAAAGAATTAATAAGCTCATGTGGAATGAAAAAGAAGGATTTTTCTATGATTATGATTATGTCCACAAAAAACAAAGCGAATTCGTATCTCTGGCAGGATTTGTGCCTCTTTGGGCAGGACTTGCGACACCCGAACAGGCAGAAAAAATGATCAAGAAACTGAATGCCTTTAAGACGAATTATGGCCTAGCAATTACTGACAAAGCCTCTCTTCCACCAAAGATCGATCTTTCACATGTACCTGAGCCCCTCAGAATCAGTCTGGAGGCTGTTATCAAACCCAAGCAATGGGATTACCCCAATATATGGCCACCAACGCATTACATGACCGTCATAGGGCTTCTAGAATATGGCTTTATTGACGAGGCTAAGAAACTCATGGGAGAATATGTTGAGTCCAACGCTCAGGCATTCCGCAAACACGGCGCGCTTCTAGAAAAAATGGACGGCGAGACTGGTGATTCACCACCTGCATACTGGTATTCTTCACAACTGGGCTTTGGCTGGACCAATGCAGCCTTCTATAGGTATGTACAAATCTTAGATGCCATTGAAGAAGGCGTACAAATCTATAAAGAATCTCAAGAGACTTCAAAGCCCCCACACGAATTGACAATACTCCATTAATTTCTAAATCCTAATTTCTAATATCTAAATAAATTAAAATATCAAATTTCCAAATTCTTAATTCTTAATTCTTAATTCTTAATTCTTAATTCTTAATTCTTAATTCTTAATTCTTAATTCTTAATAAAAGGGTCTCTCCCACCAAAAATCATTGCGGGGGAGTCAAGCATATACTATTTAGCCTTAAATAATTTCGACGTCATGTAGTGCCCTAGGACGCAAGAGAATAAGAAAAGCCTATCAGTACAGCCTTTTTCTTCCTTTTTCTTTGTAAAACATCTGCCAAAAATAATGAATATATATTACTAGAGGATGTTATAAGGATCAAAAAACCTGAGGGTTAAAAGGCAGAGGAATAAGGAGGGGAAACGGTACCAGAATAGAAATAGAAATAAATAATAAACATAAAATAAAGAAAATAAAGAGGAAGAAAATGACGTCCTCCCCCAGACTCTAGCCTCAGGTCATGTCGTAAAAGTTATATTGTGCGACGTAATATGATTTAGTTTCCTACCGA
>JAHFKE010000010.1 GCA_023245515.1 Candidatus Levyibacteriota bacterium | reverse complement strand
GCTAAGCTGGCTATCACCGAGCTGAGCTCGGTGACCCAAATGCTCCGCCACGAAGTGGGAAGTATCCTTGGGGTATTTTTGCATTGCCGTGTCCATCCGTAGCTTTAGCGAAGGAGGAGAACCAAGTTCGTGCCTCATTGGAGCAATGGAAATCGATTATCACGCCTGAAGCTACCTCAGCTTCTCTCTTTCACTACCAATAGGAATTAGAATCATATCCTACATTCCCAAGTGTTTTCTTATTTCTTCGTAAGGGTTGTGACCAGCAGGAGGTGCTTCTTCGCTTGTAGAAGATCCTCTGGCAGGTCTATCTTTAAGATTGGAGAGAGAAGAAGTATGCTTTTCGGTTGGCACAGGTTGGCTATCATGCCAAAATTTATACACACCAAACAGAACAACAACCGCTAGTATTATCCCAAAAATCCAATAGAATGTTTTATTTGAAGATTCTTCCGTCATAATTAAGTGATTATATTATTATCCAATCTAACTAAATGTCAACGCCATAGAATCCCGCTGAGTTAAAAAAGAACATTATAATAAAGGATTAGAAACAACAATATATGTATCGGTGCTGTTATTAAACCGGGAACATATTTTTTAACCGAACCCGCCCAGACAAGGTGTTGGACGCCATTAGCAAACATAAGAGGAATGAAGAAAGCCATAATTACTTCTCTGTTAGGAAATGAGGGTATAAAAATTACTGCTGTCCAAAAAAGATTATGAACTATCTCAAAGGAAAGAAATAGCTTAAAATTCATTTTGAACAGATACCATTTTTTATGAAACCCGGTTGATAATTCCTCAACTGAGTGAAGTAGTTGAACAATCAACATTAATGTAGCAAATAATTGAACCTCAGGCATATACTCAGTATAGCAAAAGAAGCAAAGGGAATTCGAACCGTTTTAGCTTCAAAAATTGAGGACTTGAAAAAAATTCCGGAGATTTAGCTTCGAGTGGCCCAAATGCTCCGCCACGAAGTGGGCAGTACCCTTGAAATATTTTTGCATTGCCGTGTCCATCCATAGCTTTAGCGAAGGAGGAGAACCAAGCGATTTATCCCTGATTTAATTTTAGATAAAATCGTACTCTTGATGTTCAAAGCTCATGAAAAGTGAATATAAGTCTGAAACTAGTTCTTTTTCCTTCACTACTACAAAACGTAGCAGAATCGACAGTGAACTACGCCGCTTGTTATTTGAAATAACTTATAGTATAATATCCTCCATGAGCAAACATGAAAGACCTGAGAAAGGACAGGTAGAATCTGCAAGGCAGAATTTTCTTCAGAAAGCCGTTAGTAGGGAATTTTTGACTGGGGAAGGGGCTGTCATACAAGAACATCTTAATAGACTTGTAGGGTCTGAAGTTGCTTTAGCCCAAAGACAACCTGAATTATTTATTTTGCCTCCCTCAGCTACGGTCAATCTTGCTCCGCTTTCCGGAGATGACAGACTGCTTTTTACTGGACCAGCCAGAGAATTTGTTCAGGCCTATTCCAATCCTCTCAGGGAAATAACAATTGATCTCTATCATCAAAACCTAAGACCATCAAATGGTATAGTATTCAAGTCTACACCTCTTAAGTTAGCAAATAATCAGTGGAAAACCCTCGCATTGTCCTTGCATACTGGACAGCGTAATGCATATCCAGAAATCGATTTTGAACAAATGACTTCTGATTTTAAAGCAGAAAAACATAAAGATGAGTTTTCTGATGAAACTATGACTAAGATTTATGAAGCGCTTACTGGAAATGGAGACGACGCGTATGATGATCTCACTCTGGAAGCCGCATACAGCAATTACATGGCGCTTCTCCAACTCGTTGAGTTTCCGGATTCCATAGCATCGATTCTGCCAATCGATAAGATGGTTCTTTCTCCCAGCCGTTTGATGACTGATGAAGAGTATGAGAAATGGAAGAAGTCTGTAGACTCTTTAAAAATAGATTCTAAAAGAGACAGAATGGGATCAACTGAGATAGAATACACAGCAGCTTCTGCTACTGATATGCCAGTCTTGCATGAAAGATGGATTCGTTCGGATGATATGCCGGATTCTGAAATCACTTATATCCCACTTGAGGTATTGGACGGCGAAAGAAGGCTTGGTTGGCAAATCGGAGAAATCTTACAGTTCCCTAACATGCCGTTAAAAGTCAGGTTTATTCATGGTGATCAAATCAGACTGCTCGATTTGGAAAGTATTAGTTCCTCAAACGAAAGTTAGTTTCACTCTCGAGTCCTTCTTCGATAAAGTGACCCCCCCCCAAATATTTTTGCATTGCCGTGTCCGTCCGTAGCTTTAGCGAAGGAGGAGAACCAAGCGATTTATCCCTGAT
Organism: Candidatus Levyibacteriota bacterium; assembly: GCA_023245515.1. Lineage (GTDB taxonomy): Bacteria > Patescibacteriota > Microgenomatia > Levybacterales > UBA12049 > JAHFKE01. The sequence continues at coordinate 21,252 of JAHFKE010000010.1, read as the reverse complement.
TTAATTTTAGATAAAATCGTACTCTTGAGTATTCGCACCTCGCTAGAGCAGTGGAATTATCTTCTTCAGCCTGAGATTACCTTTCCTTTGTCTATTATTACTACTAAATACTAGAATCAGTAATCCCTACGTAGACTTTATTTTTTAGATAACATTCTATACCCAGCCGACTGGCATCAAAATGTGGTTGTGGGAGTTCTTTGGGATTACACCAAATCCACTCATCACATTTCGCCGGTTCCATGATTTTTAATTGTCCTTTAAATGTTTTTGTATGCAAGATGATAGAGATATAATGAAGGAGTTCTTTATTGAATGTCTCAAGATTATTTGTAACAGCTATAACTTGGGGATTTTTAATTATTAAGTTTGTTTCTTCTTTTATCTCTCGAGTTGCCGCCTTTTCAAACGTTTCACCAATTTCCAAATTGCCTCCTGGAATAGAATAAAATGGTGCATGACTTCCTTTCCTTTTCCCAATAAGTATCTTTCCTTCGGAGTTTTCCACGATAATGCCAATTCCCACTCTTGGTCTATCTTTTGTCGTCATGGGATGATTATAGCAAAATATTATTTCTGAACCCATAGACCAAATGCCCCATCACGAAAGGGAAAGTGCTCTTTGAGGTATTTGAATTGCCTTCTGAGCCTAAATAAGATAAAATAACTATATTAAATCCTCCTATCATCTCAAAAAGCTGATGGAATGAATTAATGGCCCCATCGTCTAGAGGCCTAGGACGGCAGATTCTCATTCTGCAGACCGGGATTCGAATTCCCGTGGGGTCACTTCAGCAAGCTCAGTGCAAGCACTTGCAAAGCTTTACAAGCACTTTCTAGTAACGCTTATGTGGTTTGTATATGTAATAAATAGCACCGATAAGCTTATTGTTATTGAAGCGAATCTTGATTTTAAAAATATCACCTATCAGGAAGTGCTTGGTTTTCTGAACTATTTAAACAGCTAGCTCCATTTTGACAACGTTACCGCATCAATATTTATTTAACAATTGGTATTTTTAATATAAATGCGTGTTTTTGTACTCTTGCATTTTGTCTACAGAATTGTAACTATATATTCAGGCAGAAAATTTTGCTTTGTGAAAAAAATTAAAAGAAGTATTGAGCGCTTTTTGCTCAAATTCAATAAAAAAGAGCACGAGGAGCATCATAAGAAAGAGAAGGCCTTTCTGGGCAACCATAAGCATCGAAAATTTCGTCCCCTTTACTTCCTCATAATTTTATTTCTTCTCTTTTTTGTCGGAACCTCATTCGCGCAGGCTCCGATGCATGAATTGATTTGGAAATTTAATAAACCCAAGACAATTTCAGAGTCCAATCAGACCTTATCCCAAAGCACACAAAAAGCGATCGAAGAGCTAGCAAGGGAACAAATCCAGGAGCAACAGGTTACTGCCCTTCTACCAAACACTATAGCTTTCACCACATCAGACAACGCATCGGGACAAGGAGTTCAAAATACGGTAACCTCAGAACAATCAAGTGGAAACTCCTTAGCAACACAAAAAACTACTCAAGGAAATCTTGGTATTGTACAGCTCATTACAGAAACACTCCAGGAAACTTTTACGAAAGACCCTGCCATCAAAGCAAGAATAGAGCTAAACCGAATAAATCGGCTCATTGTAAGAGTGCAGAATTTGCTGGAAAAAGATAGACCTGCCCGCAATGCTACGCAACGCGTTGCAGGCGGGTCAGATAAGGCAGTTACTGAAGCAGTGAGCATTATAAAAACTATTGGTCAGGAAACAGGAAAACTAATGACTGACCCGAGTATTCAAAAAGACCGTGAAATTCTTGGCCAGCAAATTGCCCAATATAATAAATTGCAGCTCATCTTGCAAAAGATAGAAGATACACTTCCGATTGAAGCATATTTGCAGGTTGAAGACGCGCGGGTAACATTTCTTGTTAGTGGAGCCCAGGCCTCACTCAATGCCGCTCCAAATCTGGATGTCACACACAATGTAGCTATCAAAGAATTGGCCAAACAAGTCGGAAAAGATTTCGCCGAGTTAAAAGCCATTGAAGTTTTGACAGACATTGGAAGTGGTCTCAAGCCTGAGGCCAAACAAAAATTGGCAGGACTTCAGAAGCAGCTAGCCCTTCAATTTGAAAAACGGATGCTAACGCTTCCTCATGATGTCAGGAACAGAAAAATGCAGGACTATATAAATCTCTCTCATGGCAATCCTCTAAACCAGATTCGATCTTTCAATCAGATGCAGCATTTCTTAACAGATCGAGAAATGATTTTACAGACAGAGGGATTAAAAGAGCTTGCGCTCAAAAAGCTTGAGAAAAGACTGTTTGAGTTAACGACGCCTGAACTTGAGGATAAATTTAATGCTAAAGTACTCACAGACCCAGAAGACATAAAAACCCTTATCCTTGCCCAGCTTGATATAGAAGCAGGCACTGATGAATCGAAAAAGAAAATGATCAGCCAACTTTCCCAAAGAGGACAACAAAGCGCTATTAACATCTTTGGTAAAGATAAAAATGTTTTATCTGCTGCCTTTACTCAGGCTGACAATCCTGACCTTCTAGATGTTGTCCTTGTCACCAGAATAGAAAAAATTCTCGGTAATGCTTCTGAGGTCGCTCCTGAGATTAAACAGACAATAAGAGGCATCAAGCAGAAGACCATGCAGGGATTTGTCAACAATATCTCCAAAAAAGATTTTGCCACTCCCTTAAGACATGGCTATAATCCTGTCTCACAACATGCAGACGTACGATCTCTCTTGTCATCTCCTCAGTCGTTCCTGCTTCTGGAAGGGATCAAAAACGAACTACCGGAAAAAGATAAATCGAAAATCATCCTTGCCGAGAAAGCAAATGTTGCTCTTGTAACACACCATTTATTGGAAGACGTACAGGATCCCGAAATCTTTGATCGTTATCATCATTTCATCACAATAAATCCCCAGATCAAGCAAGTCTTACAGCGATACAATAACCAAAATCTTTTTACTGCTCTTGATAAGAAGAAAGAAATTCTTGATGAGCAAGCAAAGAAAAACGAACAAAAACTTTATGAAACCATGCAGCAAATAACGCAGAAGATATTTACTACTCCGGATAATACCCTCTCTGATGAGGAGCAACAACTACCCGAGCAAGTGCAAAAAGACATTCAAACAGTCAAAGAATCATTGCCTGATAACACAGTTCCAAAACTAGAAACCCCAGCTGGTGTACAGCTTACTGAGGTGGCAATACTTCCTAGTGATGTGCAGGCTGCTATCGTTGCCGCTGCCAAAACACAACTCGACCAAAAAGAGCAAACAGTCGAGACAAAATTGGATCTTACTACTGAGGCAAAAAATATGGGAGTTTCTGTTCCAACAATTCTTCCTGATAATCCTCTGTATCCGATCGTCGAAGCGGTACGCACAGTTACACTTATTCTAAAAACAGATCCTGTCGATCGCGCGCAGGAACTTATTAAGCAAGATAATGAGAAAACACTCGAAGCAGCAGCTTTACTCGAAGAAAATCAAAGTACGTCAACTATTGAGACAGTGATAGATACGTTCGATTCTGTAAAGGAGGATTTTGAAAAACTTAAACAGCATGCTGATCAATTACAACCTCTTAGTCAAACAGAGCCTGCTAAAGTCGAAAACTTAGTCAGCGAAGTCATTACTGGTGGCATCGTGCGCGAAACAATTATCTCAGCTATTGAGAATACGATTCATGGAGAGCAATATGTTGCCGTTGAGGAAATCAGGCAAGATATTCTCAAAGATGGTGTAGATGCCCTTCTCGCGGTTACTAATAACAATGTCAAACAACTTACCGATGAGCTTGAAAAAGTAGTAATGCAAAATACAGAAACATCCACAGCTACTGTAGCAGCTGAGATAAAGGCAGTTGAACTCCTCAATGAAATTGCCAGAACGCAACCTGAATCAGCACAGGAAATTTTGCAAGCCTCGGAGAAAACGATTGCGGCAAATCTTGAACAAACACTCCTGGCACAGTCCCCTGAGCAAAGAGAACAAGAGCTTGTTTCATATGCAGAGCAAGCAACTGGTAATCCTGTACGACAAGTTGAGGCAGCCGAAATACTCAAAGATAACTTTACCAGTCCACAAATAATTCTTTTAACTGAGACGTTAAAAGAGATAGCCACGCAAAACTTGAAAGAAAGAATCTCGGAGTTACCTGATGCAACTACTCGGGAGGAATTTGCCGATCAAGTGATAGGAAGTGAACCGCAAGACCTCAAAGCAATCATAGAGATTGCTTCAGAAGTTGCTCCCACGCAAGATGCGGGTGTTGTAGAAGTGCTTCCTATTGTGCAGCAATTAGAAGATATCAAAGCAAACATTGAGCAAAATATTGTTGAGGCGTATAAAGATAATCCAGAAGCATTAAAGAACGCTGATTTTTTTGATAATCCTACGCTTAGCAAAACACCCGATATTGTTGATATCCAAGTGGCTCAAGAAATCATAAATATCCTGAGCGCGTCTCCTGAAGTGCAACCACAAGTAATAGAAGTTGCCAAGCAGGAAGAAACAAAGATCATTGATACCTTTGTCGAAAATGTTTCCAATCCTAACTTTTACGTTACTGCTTCAGCACAGACTTCATCATCCGGCGAAACGTCTGGATCTGTTGAGACCCATTCGGCAAACTCAGGGCAGGCCAACATTACACAACTTGCGGCAGAAACCCTCAATACAAGTCCTGAAACCCTAGTGCAACTTATTGAGCTTAAGGCAAAACTGCCACTGACTGAACAAGTAAAAATTGATAACGTGATTAAAATGGAGGTTACTCTTATCCAAGATCATTTACTCAACCACGTAACAGATCCAGAGACGTTCCAAACGTATGTCGCTCAGATTACTGAAGATTCCATTATCGCGCACATTGTCGAACAAGTTGGCGGACAAGCGTTTCAGCAAGCTGTTGAACAGAAAATACAAACTATCCAACAAGAAGCAGTTCAAGAGCAAGCGAAGCTGGAAATAACTATCGCTCAGGTGCAAGAAGAAATTTTCTCAACACCGCCAGGACAGCCATCAGCAGTTGAGCAAACGTTGCCACAATCTGTTCAGGAAGAAATAGAGCACATTAAACAAGAAGTCCCAGTTGAACAAATACCGGCAGTAATCGTTACTGTCCAAACAGAAGTACAGGTAACCGTCACAGCACCCGAACCCGCAAAACAAGAAACTCCTGCAACACCAGTGGAAAGTAAACCCGCGGAACCTGCTCCTGCAGTTGAAGCACCCGCAGCCCCTGCATTATAAAATGCCACTAAAGACCAAGCTTGTTTGAAAGAATATTTTGTGATTTCTTCCCAGTGGTATGGGATTCTTCGACTACTCCCGACTAAATCGGGATCCGCTCAGAATGACAACCGATGAGAGCTATAAACGGTGAGTGCATATTATGTGCTTTAGAACTATATATTGCGTATGATCCGAAGTTAACTCTCCCATTCATAAACTCAGGGACTAGGGCGCATACAACCCACTTCGCTAAAACTATGAGGGTCAAAAGAAACATTTAGGTCATAGATTTGTTATACTTCAGTTATGTCTCGTGTTTCAAAATTTTTAATATCTCCTCAAGAAAAAATTTACATAGATTCCATATTTATAAAACTAGAACAAGAAAAAAATAAAAAAGAATTTAGAGTAATCAGCTTTGATGGACTCTTTAAATTATTAGATAAAAATGAACAAGATTTAATAGATCGAATCCTCAAAGTTGACCCGCATAAACTTGGTTTTAACGGACAATTCTACGGTATTAAAGATGTGCCAAATAATCTCGTCGAGATACTAAACCAACAATATAAAGTGAAAGACGAAATAAAGATAGTCGATGCTCAATTTCTTCCGCAAGAAACATTCTCTGCTTATGAAAAGCTCAACCAATCTCTCAATAACGAGACCAAAAAGAAATTGTTAGTACTATCAGGATATAGATCATCTGCCTACCAAGCATTTGTTTTTCTGTGGTACTTAAGGGAATATAAATTTGATTTTACAAAGACACTCAAGCGAGCAGCCTCCCAGGATATAGCGAGCATGGCTTCCCAGAGAGACAAGCAATTGATTTTATAACTACAGAAGGTAGTCCATCTGAAAAATATCCGGAAGATTTTGAAAAAACTATCGAATATAAATGGTTGACTGAAAACGCAAACAAATTCAATTTCCATTTAACAAACCCTCGTGATATAAGCTTGGCACAATGTACGAGCCTTGGCACTGGGCATACATCAAAAGCTAAAACGACTATGATTCCTCATGGTAGTTGGCGGAGCGGACTGCTCTAGCAAGAAGCAAATTGTGTTACAGGTTTTTGTGGATCCATTGCTCTAAATCTTCTCCTTGTTGATAAACAATGACATTTTCATCTACTGTTGGCTTTTCAAATTGCTCAATTGCTTCTTCAAATACATCCTCTGGAATATCAAATCGATCATTTTTATGCTTATTATTCTGCCATCTTTCTCTAACGATTTCCTCAGGTGTATCAACAAATATTATTTTTGTTTCGATTCCTAAATCATTTGCGAGCTTTCTCCCTTTATCTCTCCATCCTTTTGTAACCCATGGATATTCATTAACGATTGTCCTTTCCAGTTTTAGGTTTTCAACAATTCTTTTATCCAGCTCATTAAATATTTCTTTCCATACCTGATCTGATATATCGTTGTCACTGACATCTTTATATCCCAATTCAAATTTCACATCATCAACACTCAACCGCCTAAAACCAAATCTCTTTTCCAATTCTTTTGCCAATGTGGTTTTGCCAGAAAAGGGGTATCCGACAAATAAATAATGCATTTGCTTCATGGTCAAATTATAAACGATTCTGATTCCTATTGGTAGTTTTATTGGTATAATGGGTTTATGACAGCACAAGATATTCTTGCCCAGAGGCTCACAAATCAAAAATTTGTTGCAAATAATTTGAACTCTGTTGCAGAACTTGTAGGGTGGTTCGGAGCAGTACAGTCTCAAGACTACCAAGGTGCAAAATGGGCCTTGGGACAAAGACTAGGAGTACGCGACAAAGAAATTGAGGAAGCATTTAATGAAGGAAAAATTCTGAGGACTCACATAATGCGCCCAACATGGCACTTTGTAACCCCCGCAGATATCTCTTGGATGCAGAAACTCACCTCTCACAGGGTAAATAGAATAATGTCTTATTACAACAAAGCGTTAGGTCTGGATAGAGAGTTTTTTAACAAAGCAAATGGGATTATTGTCGCAGCACTTTCCGGCGGGAAATTTTTGACACGCCTTGAGATTGGCAAAGTTCTTGAAGAAAACGGAATTTCAATAAAAGGGCAAAAACTAGGCCACGTTGTATCCCAAGCTGAACTTGATACTCTGATTTGTAGTGGACCGAGAATTGGCAAGCAATTTACCTACGCACTAATAAAAGACAGAGTCTCAAAGATCAAAGAATTTATTCCACAAAACCCTTTGGCAGAGCTTGTGAAGCGGTACTTTCAAAGTCATGGGCCAGCAACAGTTCGTGACTTTGTCTGGTGGTCAGGCCTTACCACAGCAGATGCAAGAAAAGGTATCGAGGAAAATATGCTCAAGTCTGAGAATGTTGATGGCAAAAAATATTTCTTTTTAGAAAAAAGTAAATTTGAAAAATTAGTACCTAACAATTTACTTCTTCTTCCGAATTATGATGAATATACTATTGCCTACCAAGACCGAGAAGTACTTATAAATCCATCTGATACGTATTATTTTAAAGACCAGGGAAATGCTGCATTTTGGAATGCAATTATCTATAGAGGGGTAGTAATTGGTATGTGGAAGAGAACATTTGGAATCAAAGAGCTTTCTGTAAAAGCAAAATTCTTTAAAAAACCAAATGTTGAAATTATGGAACAATTACAACAAGAAACTGAAAAACTAGGAAGATTTTTTGACCTTAAAGTGAGTCTCCTACTTCCTTGAAGCTAATTTGATGCGAATTACTTTCGCCTCATAAGTTCAATCTAATTTCTAGTGGTAGCCATAAAGGCTCTATCACAGACTAAGATGGCCGCTTTGTATGTCCCTGAGAACCGCAATGAAACATTGGATTTCTTCTGCTTGCACCTTTACTCTCAAATCCTCCAGCGTATCATCAGGTTCTACATTTACTTCAGTCTGCAGAATAATCTTGCCCTTATCATATTCCTCATCGATCGTATGTATCGTTACACCTGTTATCTTGTCTCCCGACGCAAGCACTGCTTTATGAACAGCGTCTCCCCACAGGCCAGCATATCGCGGGAGTAGCGATGGGTGAACGTTCAAGATGCGTTCAGGATATGCTCCTCTGGTCAAGGGCCCGACTTTTTTCATATAGCCGCTCAGAATGACCAAATCAACACCCGCGGAAATGAGAGAATCGCGAATGACTCTATCGACATCTTCAGAAGTCCCACATATCAATTCGCTGATATGAATATTAGAGATGTTTTTATCTTTGGCAAAAGAAAGAGCTTTTGAGTCACGATTATTACTAATAACTAATTTTACCTCAGCTTGTACCTCTCCAGACTCTATCGCAGCTACAATTCCCTGCATATCCGTCCCATTATGTGATGCTAGAAAGCCAAGATTCAAAGAGCGTTTAGTCATTGCTAAAATAGATTAACAGCTAGAATTTAATTTCTTTAATATCCCAAGGATGCTGATTGAGATCTGAATATCTGATCCATCGAGGAGTTACTTTGAAATACCTAATTCCTTCTACATGCTCCCAACGTTTTGCTTTGGGATTCTTCTTGAAATATATCTGCTTATATCTCTCCAGCTCTTCGCTTAACAACTCCTGAACAATTCCTTCGTATTGCACAGTAAGATTATCATCCCATCCGATCACAAAGGAGGCATTATGGTTTTTTTGTAAGTTCCTATACTTCCTGGAAGAACTGAGTGTGTCAAAGATTAACTCTAGATCCTCCGTCTCGGCAAATTCCAAAACCGCTGACTCAGGAGCATCTTCTCCCACTGTAGAGATGACTGCCAGCTTTGTCTTCCTGAGTAGCTCTAAAACTAATACGCGTGTGTCCATAAATACTACAAACCTCTCTCAATGACAACTTCTGCCGGAGAGATAGAAGTTGGAGTTTTTATCACATTTACAATTTGTTCTGCGATATCAGAAGGTGTCATAAATGCATCAAGATTTTTGGGCTCCGATCCTTTCCAGAAATTAGTCTGCATGCCACCCGGATAAATACCTGTTACTCTTATTTTATTAGGCGTTGCTGCCAGTCTCAGACTTTCTGTAAATCCTCGAAGTCCCCATTTACTTGCGCAATAAATTGTCTCATCGGGGCGAGCTCTCAGACCTGAAGTAGAAGAAACATTTATGATGTGACCGCTTTTCTTTTCAAGCATTCTCTTATATCCTTCTTGAGAAGTATAGAGAGTACCGGTTAAATTTGTGGCAATAATCCTTTCTATATCTTCTTGTGTAGTCGCCTCCAAGCCTTTGACCAAACCTATACCTGCACAATTTACCAATACATCAATTTGACTCGTTAGGCGATCAATCTTTTTAAATGCATTTGAGATACTTTCTGAATCAGTAACGTCACAATTAATTTTATTTGCTTCAAATTCTAGGTCAGAGGATTCAATAGAGCGGGAAAGCAGGTAAAGAGCAGTGCCTTCCTTTGATAATTGTTCTGCGAGAGCTTTTCCAAGGCCACTTGATGCTCCGACAACAACGATGTGCTTACTCTTTAAGGAAGGGTTCTGGGACATAAGCAAATTATAACACAGGATTTTATATAAAATTCTGCTGAGGATATTTTTTCTTTCTGCTATCGCTCTTTACCCAATTTTCTTTACACTCTTTATTGCAGAAAGCAAAGCCGGTCTCTGCATCAAGGCAATCTTCGCAAGCGATATGATGACGATGGCAGAAATTATATTCACAATTCACATAGGTGTCAGATGGCTTCTGGCAATAATCACATCTCCCAACAACTTCATGCTTGGGATCATCCGTATTAAAGCCCACAGTCAGACGACTATCAAAGACATAAAGTTTGCCTTTGAAATGCTCATTGGGATACTGCTCCATATATGTCTGGATGCCGTCTTTAAGCTGATAGACATCGTTAAATCCGTTGACCACCAAAAATCCTGATGCCTTCTCACAGCGCACACCTCCTGTACAGACAGTCACAACTGTCTTATCTTTGAGATGCTGCAAGCGAGGCAAGACCTGTTCGAGATCATAAAAATTTTGAATACCTGATGGAATAAAACCTTCGAAATAACCAGATATATATTCATAGTCATTGCGCATATCGACGATATAAAATTCTTTTTTAGAGACAAACCAATCATGCAACTGCTCAGCGCTAATATATTTACCCGTCACCTTTGTCGGATCAATATCCAGCTTCTTCGCAGTAACGATCTCAGGGCGGACACGAACAGAGAGTTTTGGGAAAGCGTGACCATTCCCTTCACTTTTTTTATAGGAAATATTTTTAAAATACTGCCCCTCCTCCATCGCGGTAATATACTTTTCAGTATCTGCGACCGTGCCTTCAATGGTTCCGTTGATTCCCTCCTTCGCAACAATAATTCTCCCCTTCAAATTCAGAGATTCACAAAGAGCTCTCTGCTCATTCCGTACTTTTTCAGGATCAGAGATTGCCACATATTTGTAATAGAGTAAAACTTGAGATTGCATACACAGAGTATACCAAATTATGCATAAAAATTCAGAAATTGCTATAATTATTTTAATATGACAAAAAAAAGGAGAAAGCTCTTTGTACTTATAGTAGCAACGCTTCTACTCACAAGCATTGGCTATCAGAACAGAGTTCCTCTAGCACGAGCTCTAGACAAAGTCATTTATTACGGCCCATGCGACAAGCCTATCTCCTACAGCATAGGAACTATTGATCCTCAATTCAATATAACAAAGGATGAACTATTAACCGACGCAAAGGAGGCTGGCGAGATATGGAGCACCGCGATAGGAAAGACCTTATTCGCCTACGATCCCAAAGCAGAATTTACGATAAATTTGGAGTACGATGAGAGGCAGTCGCTGACAAATGAGATCAATCAACTCGATAGCGAACTCAAGCAAAAGGATGCAAACTTAAAAAAGCAGAATGAAATCTTAAAACCTGAGATAGCAGCATACCAAAAAAGAGTAGCTGAATATAAAAGGCGGGTGTATAAATTAAATACGGACATAGACCACTGGAACACGCAAGGTGGAGCACCTCCTGAGGAATACGAAAAGTTAAAAAGGGAACAATCTGATCTTCAGAAAGAGGCAGAAAGTCTTGATGCCCTCGCAAAAGAACTCAATCAAAGTACGGATGCGTACAATTCTCAGGTTGCGAATTTGAATCAAACTGTCGGCACCTATAACCAGACATATGATACCTATTCTCAAACACTATCATATAAACCGGAGGAAGGCTTATATAGCGTAAATGAGCAAGGACAGAAAATCACCATTTATTTTTACAATTCCAAAAGAGAAATTGTTCATACACTAGCTCATGAAATGGGTCATGCAAGAGGACTAGAACATGTTGCCAATACCAATGCCATCATGTTCTCAAAAACGAACAACATAGTTAATACATCTCAGGATGATATCACTCAACTTGTTGAAATCTGCAGAAAAAGAAGCACGCTTGAAGTAGCAACAAATAAACTGGCACTGATTATTGAAGATCTACGAAGTGGCTTCAGAGTGTTTCTCAATAACCTAAAGACCCCCTCAACAGTACAAGGATAATTTTCTAGAGAGGAAGAGGAGTCTGTAATTGAGCATTGAAAACAACACGCTCCTGCTCTTTCACACTTAACCCCTCCGAGGCTCTGTCTTTTATTGCATATAATTTAGGCAGGTTCTTAACAAATCTCTTATAAACAGCAAGCGTCAGCCCTATTTCAGTTTGATCACCATATGCTGCACCGTTACCCTCCTGACCTGTCACTACGTTCAGTTTTTCAGGCAAACTACCCTTTTGTAAAAAATAATCAGTATGACTATCAATAAACCTTGTCATAATTTCTATACCAACGTCATAGAAACCGTTTGATATGGCTGCTTCTACTACTTGATCTGCGACATTAGCGAACTGATTAGGAAAGTTCCATTGTTTAGGCTTATGATACTTCACGAGCGTTCTCTTAATGCCTTTCTTAAATTTTACACCTTCCATGTCCGCATCACTTGGATGTTGCGGAATCGCATCTTCTGTTGTCAGGGTAATTCCATGTGGCTGCATAAAATCTTTGCTTAATTTTTCAATCATACGCCTTTTTAAATCATCATCATCAATAATTCCTGCCCACAAAGGCATAAAACCAGACAAGGAATCAACCTCACTCCTTTCCCCATTTACCCAGTCATAGTCATAAAAGAAACCCCTTTCTTTGTCCAACATCTTATCCATGATCTCATCGGTTCTTTGCTTACGTCGGTCTTTCCAAAATTTAGCCTCAGCCTCATCTCCAAAATAATGAGCAGCATCCTCAAAATGTTTCTCATATTTTGCTAAATAACAGTTAAGATCAACTGGAAGAAAATCTGCGCATCTCCCATGAAAACGATGAGTCATATCCCAACCGCTTTCTAACTCAGCGTTAATGTCGTACCCAATATCTGTGTCTCCATATTTACCAAGCATTGTCCGCTCAATCCTATGATTTCTATTGCCCTTTCTTGGCACTACCTGAGTAAGATCATTGTCGTTATTCCACACTTTCCAATATTCGTCTTTCGCAAAAGACATCATAGACCTATACCATTCTTTATTATCTTCAGTCTCTCCCTCCTCAACACGCATACCCTCAAAAACATCTGTTATCATCGTAGTGAGCAATGGTGGCTGAGAACGATTTCCATACTTTGAGGCTGAAGCGTTAGGAATAAAACCTTTTCTATCAAACATATATTTACAATTTTCGACCGTTCCTTTAGCAGTTTGCAATTTATCCGGCTCATCTGAATCTAGTAGCCATCTGATATGCCATGCTGAATCCCAATAAAACTGTGTCTTAAAAAAACCACTATTTTTATCTGTAGGAGCAACATAATCATTTGGAAGATAATAAACTTCCTCTGATTCTGTACGACGGATTACGTCATCAGCTAACAAAACCTCCCGTACTCTCTCCAGTACCTGTTTATCCTCATCCGTCCCTTTTCCCAACTCACCTACACCCAATCTCTGCATGATAGGATTAGATACCAAAGGCCTATTAGCCTCATTTGCCCTCACTGTGAATTGATCCAAAGACCTATCTATATATGCTAGGGTTGCTTTAACTTCTGGAGCTACTACATTGAGCCTTCTTTCGCCATTAGGGAGAACAAAATGCCTCTCGCGATTTAAGCTTGAAGACTGAGAAGATTCCTCTGTGCCAGAAAAAGGTCCCCCTCGGGGATCTCCACTATTATGAGGATGTGATTTTTCTGTTGGCATACAGCTATATTTTGGCTACAAAGAGCATTATACGCCCTAATTATTCAAAAAGCAAGACTATGGGCTGACAGAAACCTGACAGAAATCTTAATTTTTTGAGGCTAAATATTTTTTTCAAATTTTTCCCTTCGTTTAAAAAGGGAGAATTATTAAAAAAAGATTAAAAAAAGAGCAAGGGGAGATGTCTATAAATATATTCCACTATGGGACTTTAAATTGCTTGCGCTATATGTCGTGGCTGCACATGGCTAGCTTCTACTTCTTTTTCGGTTTTTATCTTCGGGAGAGACCTTGCCAAGGCAAGACCCAAAACCTCATCCATGTGAGAGACGAACTCAAATTTCAAGTCATTCAGAACTTCTTTTGGCACATCTTCCAGGTCCTTCTTATTATTCTTAGGAAGTATGATCGTTTTGAGTCCCGCCCTATGGGCTGCTATAACCTTCTCCTTAACGCCTCCGATCTCCAAAATTCTTCCGCGAAGTGTTACTTCTCCGGTCATCCCAACAGTTCTCGTGACGGGAATTTTAGTCAAGGCTGAAACGATCGCAGTGGTGATCGCTCCACCGGCAGAAGGACCATCTTTAGGAACTGCTCCTTCAGGCACGTGAACATGAACGTCAATTTTCTGATAGAAATTGTCAGCTAAACCAAGTGACTTAGCCCTGGCTCTGATATAAGACATGGCTGCCTGACAGGATTCCTTCATCACATCTCCGAGCTGACCCGTCAGGATAAGCTGACCTTTACCTGGCATAAGCGCTACCTCGATGAACAATATGTCTCCTCCTGCTTCAGTCCACGCTAGACCAGTCGCCTGACCCACTTCGTCTTCCTTCTCAACCATTGTCCCAGTAAACCTGATCGGACCAAGATACTTAGGAACATCTTCCTCCTTAAGAATAGTCTTTTCCCTCTCTCCTTCTGCTACCTTCTTTGCAACTTTTCGAAGAACCGTCGAAATCTTTCTCTCCAGATTACGGACTCCAGCCTCTCTCGTGTAATGATGAATCATGAATTGAAGCGCCGAATCCTCAATCTCAAGATTATCCGGAGTCAGCCCATGATTTTCAAGCTGCTTCTTGATCAAAAAGGTTTTTGCGATTCTGAATTTCTCATCATGGGTATATCCTGCGAACTGAATGATCTCAAGCCTATCACGAAGCGCGGGAGGAATAGTATCTAGCACGTTGGCTGTCGTAACGAACATGACGTTGGAAAGATCAAAAGGAACTTCAAGATAGTGATCAGAGAACTCTGAGTTTTGCTCAGGATCGAGCGCCTCAAGCAATGCTGACGACGGATCCCCACGGAAGTCAGATCCTACCTTATCGATCTCATCAAGCATAAAAACAGGATTCTTTGTCCCAGCGTCCTTAATCCCCTGGATTATTCTTCCGGGAAGTGCGCCAACATATGTTCTTCTATGACCTCTAATTTCTGCTTCGTCCCGAATACCCCCGAGAGACACACGAACAAATTTTCTCCCAAGCGCCCTTGCAATAGATTTCCCTATAGATGTCTTACCTACACCGGGAGGACCTGAGAAGCACAGTATTGGACCTTTCATTTTCCCCGACAACTTATGCACTGCAAGATACTCCACGATTCTCTCTTTGGCTTTTGTCAAACCATAATGATCCTCATCAAGGATTTTCTCAGCTGTGGGGATTTCTGCATTATCCTTACTCTCCTTGTTCCAAGGGAGGGAAACCATCAAGTCGAGATAATTACGAATATATCCTGCTTCAGGATTGAACTGATTCATATTCTGAAGCTTATTTAGTTCTTTTTTTGCCTTCTCTTCTACATCTGAGGGCATCTTAGCTTCCTTTATTTTATTAAGAAGCTGACGGGTCTCTGAAGAGTCATCCTTCTCTCCCAATTCCTCTTCGATAGTCTTCAGCCTCTCTCGAAGCATTACCTCTCTTGCACCCTTTTCAAAGCGCTCCTGTGTTTTGGAAGCTATACGACGCTCGATTTCCAGAATCTTAATCTCCTTGGCAAGAAGATCAGTGAGCTTCTTCAATCTGTCTTTGACATTTAGCATTTCTAAAATCTCCTGCTTCTCTTGAGGCTTGAGGTCGAGAGCTGAAGCAATAAGGTCTGACAACTGAGAAGGTGTATTCTCAGACATGATATTCATAAAAAGCAAAAAGTCGGTTGGCTTTCCAAAGTTCATTGCCTTTCTGAACTCGTTGGTCAGATGATTACAAAGAGCCTTTATTTCTTCCGAATTCTCTGTTTCTTCTTCCTCCAGCTCAACTACCTTCGCTAAATAATACATATCATGTCTCTCGTAGGAGATAATCCTAACTCTTGCCAGACCCTTTACCTGAGCATTGATTTCGCCGTCTGTTTTGATCATTCTTTCAATGCGGGAAAAAGTACCTATCTCATTCAGATCTTCAGGAGTCGGGTCATTCAGACGCGCATTCCTCTGAAGAACAAAGCAAACCATTCTTTCTTTCTGGAAAGCTGATTCCAGAGCCGCAAGACTCTTGGGCCTTCCAAAAGTCAGAACTGAATCCGTGTGGGGAAATATAATGCCATCTCGTATCGGAATAATAGGGACAATCTTTTCCATACTTTACAACTGACAAGTAGTGAGCTTGTCGAACTATTAGCAATCTATCATAGATTCTGCTAAGTGTCAATAACTTATAATAATTATTGTGCCATATTGCAATCCCTACACCCTTTTGTTACTTTTATAATGAGATGGTTTTAAAAGCGATCTATACAATATTTATAGGAATTCTTATAGCAATCTTTGTCGGGCTTGGGATTTCGACCTTCTACGAAAAACCTGTATCCCCTGAGTATCCCACCAGACTCAAGTATCAACCGCTTCCTCAGGAGAACATGCCCGCTTCCGCCGCGGCAGACCAACAAAAGGAACAGGCAGCATATGACATACAATGGAAGGCGTATGAAAAGAGCATGGAGATATACAACAGAAATGCTTCTATCATCGCTCTGACATCTGCGATAATCATCCTCGTTATCAGCCTTACCCTCGTACACAATCTCCTCCTTATTTCTGATGGGTTACTCCTGGGCGGGGTTTTCACTCTTCTCTACAGCCTCTTCAGAAGCTTTCAAACCAACGATAGTAAATTCGAATTCATCGTGGTATCCATAGGACTTGCTATTGCCCTCATGCTGGGATACAAAAAGTTCATCAAAACTTCTACGAAAAGTAAAAAGAAGTAAACCTCAAGAACAATTACTTTGCACCAAGAGACTTGCGGACATTGCTATACGTTTGATCTACGCTTCCCATCGCATTAACCTGAAGAAGTTCCCAGTTCTCCTGATGACGGATGAACGAAGATCGTACCCCAAGGTTTTTATAATGGTTGGAAAGCCGGCTTAATACACCATCAACCGTATCATCACTTCTCTCTCTTGCACCTTCTCCCGTAACAAGTCTTTCCATGCTCATCCAACCTGGAATGCGAAGATAGACTGTCGTGAGTGGTATATCTGCTTTATCTGCTTTATCAAGAACCGACTGAAGTCCTTCAGCCTCCTCCAAAGTCCGCATTCCCCCATCAACAATAAACCCTTCTGCCACATCATTTTGCTTAAATCTCTCAGCAAGAATGTCGAGTAATATGCCAGGATCCAGATATGCATGGTCTTCAAACATTTTCCTGCATGCTTCATGATATTCCGCCTCAGGATTTTTTGCTATCTCACGAAGCACATCGCCAATAGCTATACGAGGCCTTCCTATCTCTTCTGCCAATCTTTTTGCAATAGTACTCTTGCCTGATCCCTCTGGGCCCATGAATACCACAATCTGCCTCCCAAGCTCTAAAGACTTTCCTTGCCCTTTCTGATCAGGCAGAGAGAATGATGACCTTTCTTTCATAGAGAGCATTATACAGTTTTGTAGAAAAATAATCGAGACCCCACACGAAAAAGCAAGGTTAAAGGAAAAGGGAGATTATTGTCGCTATACCTGAGAGGGCCATAACGCCTGTAATGAACCAGCCAAGAGCAGCTACCACGGGATGGCTCACCCTATCTTTTACTACTTTTTTATTACTGGTCATTTGGACAATCAAGAAAAGAATTAAGGGAGCCACCAAACCATTAACCACAGCTGAAAAAATAAGTAGCTTGATAGGATCAAAGCCCAAGAAGTTAATATACAACCCCACCATCATAGAAAAAATGATCACACCATAAAATTCACGGGCCTGATGAAGCTTACGATACAAACCGGACCTCCACCTGAACGCCTCCGCGACCGTATAGGCCGACGAGCCTGCCAGAACAGGGACAGCCAAAAGACCCATACCCACGATGCCCACTGCGAATAAAAGGAACGCATTATCTCCCGCTAATGGCCTCAAGGCTGCTGCTGCATCTGCGGCAGTATTTATATTTGTAATACCATTAGAGAACAACACTGCTGCCGTTGTCGCTATAATAAAGTACATAACAACGTTGGATACAAACATTCCTACCGTTACATCAATCCTCATACTCTTGACCTCCTCATTTGTCACCTCACTTTGGCGAAGACGGATTGAGGTCTTGCCATTTTTTATTTCTTCCTCAACCTCGTGCGATGTCTGCCAAAAGAACAGATAGGGAGAAATAGTCGTACCTAAAATCGCTGTGATCAGGAAGAGTTGATCTTTCGAAAAGACTATAGAAGGAATAAAGGTATTAGCTAAAAGCTCCTTTGCATCAATATGGACAATCAGTGCAGTCACCACATAAGAAAGAAGGACAAAAACAAGATACTTAAGATAGCGCACATATTGTTCATACGGGGTAAATATCTGAAGAAGTAGACAGAAAAAAGTGAACGCCACCACTAGGAATCCAAAGTGTACTTGAGGGAAAATAAGCCTTGTCGCTTCAGCCATCGCCCCTATGTTCGCTCCGATATTAACCGTATTCGCCATAAGAAGAAGCCCTGCACACGTATACAAAATCCACTTCGGATAATTAATTCTTATGTTTCCAGCCAATCCTCTCCCTGTTACCAAACCAATTCGGGCACACATCTCCTGCACTACTACCATGAGGGGGAAGGTAAAAAGAGAAAGCCAAAGCAGCTGAAATCCATATTTGGCTCCAGTCTGAGAATACGTAGCGATACCTGATGGATCATCGTCTGATGCACCCGTGATAAGTCCCGGCCCAAGACCCCTCCAGAATTTCCGCGCTTTTTGAAAATGAGCAGCTTCAGACGCATCCTTACCTATCTTCTTCGCTACATCAATTCCTGTCTCCAAAATAACAGAATGGGCCTCAGCAATTTCCTTCAATGTCTCTTCCACCTTGTCCATATGTTCAGTATAACAGTACGGATTGCCAACTTACAATAATTTATAGTATATAATTAGTAGAGTAATTATGAATAAATCTCCTCGCATGAAAATACTGCTCCTAATAGTAATCCTCCTAATCCTGAGTATTGCAGCTTACAAACAATGGTCTAAAGTGCCCGAAACAAAAAACACTACTAAATCGTCTGCAGAAATCACGTCAAATCCAACCGATAAAAATCCTCAAAAAGACATTGAGATTATTGCTGAAAATCTTAACATTCCATGGGAGATTGCCTTTTTGCCCGATGGCGAGCTATTAGTAACGGAAAGAACCGGCAATCTTTTAAAAATAAACAGTAAAGCAATTATCCCGATAGAAGGCGTGCGACACATTGGCGAGGGCGGACTCCTGGGTCTGGCGCTTCATCCCAAATTCACCGAAAATCACCTCATCTACCTCTACCACACAACCCAATCAGGCAACAACATAACAAACGTTGTTGAAAGATATCGATTAGAGAACAATCAAGTGACTGACAAAAAGATAATTCTCCAGGGGATTGGCGGCGCTGCTAATCATGACGGGGGCAGAATTGCTTTTGGTCCTGACGGATATTTATACATCACAACAGGAGATGCACAAAATGAACAAGATTCCCAACGAACCAGCTCACTTAATGGAAAAATATTACGCATCAAAGATGATGGCAGTATCCCATCCGATAATCCTTTCGGAAACGCCATATACTCTTATGGACACCGCAATCCGCAAGGCCTTGCCTGGGATCATCAAGGCAATCTCTGGGCCACAGAGCATGGAAGGTCAGGTATACTCTCTGGCTTTGACGAATTAAATAAAATTGAAAAAGGCAAAAATTACGGCTGGCCTATTATTCAAGGCGAGCAGACAAAGACAGGCATGCTCTCGCCTGTCATTCAGTCCGGAGCAACTACAACATGGGCACCAAGTGGCGCTGCATTCTATAATGGAAAAATCTTTTTCTCAGGGCTGCGAGGAGAGACCCTGTACACCTACGACATTGCCAATAAATCTCTACAAACATACCTTAAAGGTCAATTGGGCCGCAT
The DNA here is from genome assembly GCA_023245515.1 of Candidatus Levyibacteriota bacterium. Lineage (GTDB taxonomy): Bacteria > Patescibacteriota > Microgenomatia > Levybacterales > UBA12049 > JAHFKE01. Next base: position 1,362 of record JAHFKE010000010.1, on the reverse strand, counting down.
CCGCGCAGTCGTCCTCGGACCTGATAACAATCTCTACATAACCACCAGCAATCGAGATGGCAGAGGGACAATCAAGGCGGGCGATGATAAGATTATCAGAGTGAACCCAGCATATCTACAATAGATATAAAAGTTTTGACAGGACCCGCAACCTCTTGTTATAATAAGTCTATGTCCGACAAGAAACAGGAATTGAAAATTGAAGATCTAAAAGTAGGAGAAGGTCCAGCAGTCAAAGACGGCGACACTGTCGTTATGCATTACACTGGGTGGCTTGAAGATCCTTCGGCACCAGGCTCAGGACAAGTCGGTACTAAATTTGACTCCTCTCATGACCGCGATCAGACATTTGAGGTGAAAATCGGTGCAGGCTATGTCATCAAAGGCTGGGACATGGGCGTCCCCGGCATGAAAGTAGGCGGAAAAAGAAAGCTCACCATTCCTCATGAACTAGGCTACGGTAAATACGGCGTTGATCCCGTGATCCCCGGCTTTGCCACACTCATCTTTGAAGTAGAACTCCTCAAAATAAAATAGTCATCAAATCTTCAAGCTACAATCTAGATTTCGACGGGTGGCAAAAGTTAAAGACTCCCGCAAGCGCGCAGATCGTTGAGACGCGAAGCGGATCACCTAGATCGAGCACTTGTTGGAAATAACTTTTGACAGGACCCGAACTAGATATTGAGGTAGTGCTTTAGCGTGAAGATCCAATCCTCGTCCGGATTCGTATCCGTCGCACTTTGTATCTTATTCTCAAGCAACCATTCTATATATCCCCTGTCAAAAAGAATCACCTCTTCAATCTTCTTCCCCTTGTGCTTCCCAAAAAGAAAAACTTTAAAGAGTGATGGCTGAGCAGAAACTTTGATCATCTCTTCAATAACCTTATCATGATCTCTGTAAATCTCAAGCATCTTCGCATACAACCTTTTGAACAACGCCTCCAGAACCAAAACATCGTCCTTGGCCTCATGAGCTTTTGCCTCCACATCCAGATCCAAGTAATAGCGCAGATACTGCATGTTGTACTCAGGAATTATTCCATCCTTATCCAAAAATCTAGCAAGCTTCAGCGTGCAAATAAAGTGGGGCACCTGCACGCCTTCCTTCTCAAGCATGTTGATATCAAAGACAGCATTATGAGCAACAAGAATATTTTTCTCAAAGATTTTACTCAAATCCTTCTGCATTTTACTGCCTACAAACGGAGGCTTGTCTGCAACCATTTTATTGGTCACATGGGTAATGCTTTGGGATTTTATCGTGATAGGGGTAAGCGGCTTAAAATATTCGGAATGAATCTTCTCTTTATGCTTGTAGCAGACTTGAAATAAATAATCAGTCAAAAAATCGTTCCCC
>JAHFKE010000067.1 GCA_023245515.1 Candidatus Levyibacteriota bacterium | reverse complement strand
ATCCTCGTCCTTGATGAGGCGACTTCGGCGCTTGATAGTAAGACTGAGAGTCTTATCCAGGAGGCTTTGGAAAAGGACCTTGAGAAGAAAACAGTTATCAGTATTGCCCACAGAATTTCGACATTAAAGCATGTTGATAGAATTATCGTTTTTGATAAGGGGAGCATGATTGAAGAAGGAGGATTTGAGGAGCTTTTGAAAAATCCTAAGTCCAAGTTCTATGAAGTTTATCAAATGCAAAGCAAAGCTTCGGGGATCGGAAGAAGTCGTTGATGCTTTCATCTTGAGTTGATTATTAGCCTCGGTTAGATTATAATACCGCCATGAATAGGCCGGAGTTATCGATTAGTGAGCTGTACTCAAAATATAAAGCCGATCAATCAAAGCTAGCGGGTTTGAGAGATCAGCAGCCACCTTCACTGATAGGAAGGTTATTGCAAAGAGGAGGAGATGTGGAAGAAGATGTTGTCTTGGAGTTGCAGCGAGATAGGCGCGATCTTGTCAGGGCAATAGTTGGGATCCCGGCCAGGCATTCTTTTTCAGAGCTTGTTTTCAAGCCCCAGCCTCCTTCTATAGGTAGATTTTCATACAAGATTGGTTACCCTTTAGGGGAAGATGTCTTTAGTTTTGCTCAGGGGGCGTCTAACGATACGGGCTTGCGAGTGCAAAAGCATCCTCATGGCTCTACTCCTGAAGTAGAAGTATTCAGAATGGAATCCTCGTTGCTTCATGTACCTGAAGGACTTACTATACCGGTCGGGCCATTGCGCCTTGAGAAAGATAGTAGGCCTATGACGCAGGATGAATTTGATGTTGTAAAAGCGCAGGCATTGAAAAAGGCAAGCGATATGGGAGCTTGGGATCCTGAAGAGGAGCTGGATGCGTCATGGGCAAAGACTATGCTTTCAGCTAGAAAATATACTGATAGATATTTTCTTTGGCAACCGGAGCTTCCAGACGTGCCCCGGCATATAGCGATAGATTTTGATAATATTGAGCCCTATCACATGGCGCTCGTACCTCAGGATGCCCCAACTTTTGCCCAAACCCGCATAGTCAAATAGTCAAAGCTTTTGTCCCCAAGGCTTGTATAAGCAAAGACGACATAGTTTTCTCAATGATACGATAAGCGTTCTTTTTTAGATAGGGAAGTACGATCGGTGCCCTATGTAGTATAATCACCAACAGCACTATGAGTGAGTCATTGAAATCACCGTTCGTTGCAAATCTAGAAAATCAGTGGGACAAGGGCAACTTTGTTTGCGTAGGCCTGGATCCCGATCTCACTACAATTCCCAGATCAGCAAGGAAAAGATTCATTTTTCCTACTAGGCGTACGATTTTCAACTTCAATAAGGAAATCATTGATGCGACTGCGGATTTGGCATGTGCTTATAAACCCAATTCTGCTTTTTATGAAGGTTATGGGGAGCAGGGTATGCAGGCTCTTAGAAAAACAGTCGCCTACATAAAGGATAAGTATCCTGACGTTCCTGTTATTCTGGACGCGAAAAGGGGAGATGTCGGCAACACCAATAACGGTTATGTCAGATCAGCCTTTGATGATTTGGGGGCTGATGCTGTCACGGTGAATCCTTATCTGGGCAAGGAGGCGATGCAGCCTTTTCTTGACAGGAAAGATAAGGGGATTATCGTTCTAGCTAAGAATTCCAACGAAGGCTCGGGAGAATTTCAAGATTTACAGGTTGGCGAGGGCGAGATGCCTCTCTATCAGGTAGTCGCGAGGAATGTAGCAGAATCTTGGAATGAAAATGGTAATTGTGCTGTAGTGGTGGGAGCTACATATCCGAGAGAACTTGCGCAGGTGAGAGAGATTGTAGGGGATATGCCAATCCTTATCCCGGGGATTGGGGCACAAGGGGGAGATCTTGGGGCAGCAGTGAAAATGGGGAAAGATAGTAGGGGGCAGGGCATGCTCTTAAGCGCTTCAAGGGGTATTATCTATGCCTCAGATCGGCCGGATTTTGCCATAGCAGCACGGGTAAAAATGGCGAGATTGGTAGGGGAAATTAATAACTACCGATCGGTTAAGGTCTAAGAGTTGCAAGAAAAGTTATAATATGATATACTATAAGACTATATGGCAGAGAGACTCAGCCGACAGGAAATGGGAGAGAGAATCGATAGTGATCCCGACTATGAAGGGGTTATTGATCCTGCTTTTTATCAAGAGCGGGCGATCTTTTATGGTGGCCTCAGAATTGCGCGCAGAGTGGGGAATATAGTTAAGGATAGTTTGCCTATAAAAGGCGCCCCTAGTCCTCATATTTTGGATATTGCAGCCGGGACAGGTATCGTCGCAAGGCATCTTTCCAGTTTGGGATATGATATTGAAGCCACAGATGCGAGCCAAAGCTTTCTCGCATATCTTAACGAACAAGATCCCACGATACCCACTGCTGTAGGCGATATGAATGGAAGGCTTCCTTATGGGGACGGGTCTTTTGATGGTCTGGTGACATCGTGGGCAAATCGGTTTATCACAGACGTTGATCACTTCACAAGGAGTGCACATGGCTTACTCAAGCCTGATGGGTTCTTCTTTTGGCCTATCGCAATAGCGGAAACGCACTTATGGCAAAAGCGGGCTACGACCCTCATTGAGTTCCCGAATATCATAGATTCTCTTGATCGTGCAGGATTTGAGCAAATAGAATCAAAGAAAGTCCCGTCTGAATACAAACTACTTCATCCCGGTTCTGCTATACCAGAGGTGGTTCTTGTCGCGAAAAAATAACAAATCGTTGTATAATACTTTTGTGTCTCCATTTAAGAAGAAGGTTATTCAAGCGGTAGAGCGTATTCCCTATGGAAAAGTAGCAAGTTATGGGCAAATAGCTTTGATCATCGGATTCCCCAGAGGTGCCCGGGAAGTGGGATGGATACTCAATAGTACAGAGGGAGATAGAGAGGTCGATATCCCATGGTGGAGAGTTATTAATAACTCTGGAAGAATCAGTATCAAGGGCACTGTCCATCTCTCTGCCGATCTCCAGAGAAAGCTCTTGCGTGCAGAAGGTATCGAAATAAATGATCTGTTTGAACTAGATATTGAAAAACACCGCTTTCGGCCTACTGAAGATGAACTAAAAGACCTTGAGTTAGCAGCAGATTATATCCAGATGATTCTTGAGAAGTATAAAATATAATATTAGTGCTTTTTGATACGCGCATAATCTGTGGTAGAATTTCTTTATGGCAAAATTATCTGAGGAAGGAAAAAAACTAACACAACTGACTGCAATATCTCCACTCGATGGTCGTTATCGATCTCAGGCTGAAGTGCTTTCTCCATATGCATCGGAAGAAGCATTGATCAGAGCCCGCATGGAAGTAGAAGGAAGATACTTGGTCGCGCTTTCCGAAATAGGATTGGTGCGCACGCTTTCTGAAGAAGAGCATGAAAAACTCATCAATATTGGTGAAAATCTCACATCTGAAGAAGTAGGACGAGTGAAAGAAATCGAAGAAACTACTCTTCATGATGCTAAAGCAGTGGAGCGAGCGTTTCGTGAGAAAGTAGTAGGCACAAGTCTCGAAGACGTTATAGAGATGATACACTTCGGATTAACTTCAGAAGATGTTAACAATCTAGCGCAAAGACTCATGCTGGACCGTGCGAAAAAGGAAGTGATAGTTCCTTCATTACAAACAATAATAGATGTACTGAGAGAAGAAGCAGATAAATACAAATCTTTACCCATACTAGCCAGAACTCATGGCCAGCCAGCCGTCCCAACTACCTATGGGAAAGAACTTGTCGTTTTTGCAGTCAGACTGCACAGACAAACGAAGAAACTGAAGCATGCAGAATTAACAGGCAAACTCAATGGAGCAGTTGGAAATTTTAACGCTCATACACTTTCTGTACCTGATATTGATTGGGTAGAATTTTCAAAAAAATTTGTTGGAAGTCTCGGTCTTACTCCTATGCTTTATACCACCCAAATTAACCAATATGAAGACATCATTGAGAATTTTCAAGCACTTCAGCTCGTTAATGGGGTACTCCTGGATCTTGATCAAGATATGTGGCGATATATCAGTGATAATTGGCTAACACAAGAAGTTAGAGTAGGACAAGTCGGCTCATCCACTATGCCCCAAAAGGTGAATCCGATTGATTTTGAAAACAGTGAAGGCAACGTCACCATGGCCAATGGTTTATTGGAAGCAATGGGGAGAAAGCTTCAAACATCACGTCTCCAAAGAGATCTATCGGGTAGTACCATTCTGCGCAATATTGGATCAGCTTTGGGTTATAGTTTGCTTGCTATCGAGAGTTCTCTCACAGGCTTAAAAAAAGTCCATCCAAATCCTGATGAAATGCAGAAGTATCTTGATAGTAATTGGTCTGTGCTTTCAGAAGGTGCACAGACTGTGCTTCGCCTGGCAGATGTTGAGGACCCTTATTCTTTAACTGCCGAATTTGTCAAAGGGCAGAAGATAGATGCTCAGAGTTGGAAAGAGTGGATAGGGAATCTTTCCGTATCGGATTCTGTGAAAGAGCAGCTTTTAGATTTGACGCCGGAGAAGTATGTGGGTTATGCAGAGAAGCTTACGGAAATGGCTATAGAGGAAATGCGATCAGGGCGTTAATTCAAAAGTTCTTTTATTTTCTTTATAGAATTTGCAGGATTTTTTGTGTCAAAGACTACACCGTTCCATCCTCGTGCTTTTGCAGCTTCAATATTTTTCTCTATATCATCAATAAATAAGATATTGGCCGGTGCAGTGTCTGCTTTTTTCTCGGCGATAGCGTAAATTGCTTCACTAGGCTTACGAACACCCTCATAGCAGGATGCGACGATTGTTTTGTAGGCTACATCAGGAAGATTACCAAGTTTGATGGAGTTTTCAAGCACTCCTGGTTCCGTATTAGACAAGATGCCAACAGAATGCGTTCTGGCCAATTCTTTTATAAGCGCGTGAGTTTCTTCTATGGGAGTAAAAGCACCGGTGAAAAGTTCTACGAAATCTTTGTAGGTGCCGGAAAAGTCCAAGCCTAGTTCTTTTTTAAAATTTTCCAGTATGAGATGCTCTTCTTTTCCACCAAGAGATGCATGCTTCTCAAGCGCCTGCTGTATTTCGGGGAGGGTCTTGTCCGTCTTTTCCTGCAATGCTTCCAACGCGCTGCCGACTTTGACTATTACGCCACCCACGTCAAAATAGATGAAGTGTATGTTTTTCATAACGCAGAGTAGTAGGCAGTCGAGATCATCGCATCATGAATGCGCCCGCAAGAATAAGGAGGATTTTCTCGGTCTGATGGTCCATTGAGATAGAGAAACTGGGGTAGTTATCTTTCAGTCCGAGGAGATAGGCTGAAGTTGCATTTCCGACTCGTAATGTATCGGACTCAAATTCGTAGAGAGATTCAGGATAAGGCTTTTTGCATGTGCCGGTAAACCATGAAATGATCATGGCAATGGATGCTCCGTTGCAGAGAACTGCGCTAAAAATTATATAGGGGAAAAGTATTACAAATTTAACCAAAGGTCCAAAAACCGGGAAATTCAGCCATCTGTTCGGATGAGTGGGCTTTTCTATATCGAGTTTGAAAAGTCCGTCTGTTCCCAAGGAGAAGCCCGGATATTTGTCAGTCAGTCCATAAATGAATAGACTTATCTTCGTCTCAAATCTCAAGAGTGCTAAGAAGAACCTATATGCATCGTCCCAATATTTTCCGGTAAAAAGAATAACGAAGGAGTTGATCGCAAAAGCAAAAAAAGCGGCAATGGAGAGAAAAAAGTATTCTATGCTGACAGGGAGAAGGATAATTACTTTGAGTAGAAGACCGAAGATGGGGAACGCATAGACTCTACTTGGTCGCTTATTATTTGCTACTTCAAAATGCGGATAGAAATTTTGTTTTGACATAGGAACATGATACACAATCGTCTTTCTTCTCGTCAATGCAGTAAATTGGGAACTTTGAAATATGAACAGAAGGACGCGGGTGCATAAATAAACTCAAAAAGAGTAGACTGCCAGCTATCGGCAGAGAAATCTTCTTGGTCCATAAATGCACCCTTTTCCCTTTCGGGAA
>JAHFKE010000066.1 GCA_023245515.1 Candidatus Levyibacteriota bacterium | reverse complement strand
TTATGCAATCTCCTGCCCATTGCCCACTCTTAACGGACTCAAAGATAAAACTTTTTCAGTTCTTAAAAAATTTGAACACAATCCTATCATCAAGCCGTCTCGGCAAATATGGGAATCACGGGCAACATTTAACAGTGCTGCTGTTTATGAAGACGGCAAGGTGCACTTCGTCTATAGAGCTTTGGGTGATAGCGACTTGTCGGTACTGGGGTATGCAACAAGTAAAGACGGTTTTACCATTGACGAGAGGTCCAAAGAGCCAATCTATATACCAAGAGAGTCATTTGAAACACCCGGTAACCGTGTCTACAAGAAGCTTGCCGATCATTTTGTTTCAGGTGGGGGCTATGGCGGAGTGGAGGACCCGAGAATCACTAAGATTGATGACAAGTTTTATATGACCTACGTAGCATTTGATGGCGCCAGTCCGCCACGCGTCGCACTCACCTCAATTTCCGTTGATAACTTTTTAAATAGAAGATGGGAGAAGTGGGAGAAGCCTAAGCTCATATCTGCACCGGGTATGGTGAATAAAAATGCTGTCATTCTTCCTGAGAAGATCAATGGCAAATATGCTATCTTTCATCGAATCTATCCAAATGTTCTGGTAGATTATGTCGACGATCTTAATTTTGAAAACAATCAACATCTGCAAGGTCAGTATTTTATTCCACCAAGAAAAAACCATTGGGACAGTAAAAAAGTCGGCGCAGGAGCTCCTCCAATCAAGACCAAAGACGGATGGCTCTTTATTTATCAATCCGTAGGATACCAAGACCCGGGCAGATACAAAATAGGGGCAATGATGCTTGACGCGAATGACCCAACAAAGGTTCTCTACCGCGCTAACAATCCGCTTGTCTCACCCGATGAAGGCTACGAAAACGCGGGACACAAAGCGGGAGTTGTGTACCCTTGTGGAGCAGTAGTGAAAGATGGCAAACTAATAGTGTACTACGGCGGAGCAGACAGCGTAGTATGTGCAGCATCGGAAAATCTTGATACATTTCTCGATACACTCAAACATAATCAAGAACCGAAGTTGCGCAGAGTAAATAGTCCGGTATTTAATTAATATTAAAATTTTCCATCGGCCATTTACCATTTTCTATTGCTGTTCATAAAAATAAATGACAGATGGAGAACGGGAAATGGAAAATATGATTACATTACAACGTCATCCTAACAACCCTATTCTCAAGCCTAATCTCGCAAATAGCTGGGAATATGCCGGGGCGTTCAACAGCTGCGTCGTCTATGTGGATGGTATCTATCATATGGTGTACCGGGCGCTCTCCTCTCCGATGCAGCAAAACGGGGTAACAATGCAAGTCTCCTCTATCGGCTACGCCACAAGTAAAGACGGTATCACCTTTGGTGATCATAGACTTCTTTTTTCACCTACGGAAGAGTGGGAAATGTATGGTTGCGAAGACCCTCGGATTACCTATATGGATGGGCGCTTCTACATCTTCTACACCGCACTTTCTGTTTATCCTTTTTCAGCCTATGGTATCAAAGTCGCACTAGCTATCACTTCAGATTTTCAATCATTTGATAAGCACCCTGTCACGACCTTTGATTCCAAAGCAATGGGACTTTTCCCCGAAAAGATTAACGGGAAAATGGCTGCCCTTCTCACAATCAATACGGATCTTCCACCGGCTAAGATAGCCTTTGCATCATTCGATAAACCAGAAGATATCACCTCACCATACTATTGGGCAGACTGGTATGGCAATCTAAATGAGAATACCATTCACCTTCTGCGAGACATCCGTGATCAAGTCGAATTGGGCGCACCACCCATTAAGACCAAAGACGGATGGCTCGTTATTTATTCGTATATCAAAGACTATATGTCTGCAAATAAAAGTTTTGGCATTGAGGCGGTTCTCCTTGATCTTGATGATCCCCGAAAAATACTTGGAAGGACGGAGTCGCCCTTGCTAACTCCAGAAAAAGAATATGAACTCACTGGTAATGTGCCTAGCATCATCTTCCCATCAGGTGCTCTAACGGTAAAGGATGAGCTTTTCATTTACTATGGAGCTGCAGATACCCGCTCAGCTCTTGCAAGTTGCGACCTTAATACCCTCCTTGATCAACTTAAAGAAGAAAAGCCACCCGCTCCTACTCCCCGCCCAGCAAATCAAGCAACAACCTTTACCCGGTTCGCGGGAAATCCGATCATCACACCTGTTGTCGAGCTGGAATGGGAAACCCTTGGTACATTTAATCCGGCCGCAATTTACCTGGATGGCAAAGTGCATATTATCTATCGTGCCCAAGGTCGAGATGGCACATCTGTTCTTGGCTATGCATCCAGTACCGATGGTCTCCATATTGATGAAAAGCTTGACTATCCCATCTATGTACCAAGAGAGGATTTTGAAAAGAAAACTTCAGACACCGGCAACTCAGGCTGTGAGGATCCTCGAATTACCCAAATCGGTAACCGACTTTACATGACCTACACTGCCTATGATGGAAGAACTTCTCCTAGAGTAGCCATGACATCAATTACCGTGGAGAATTTTCTCAAGAAGAACTGGAATTGGGAAAAACCCAGACTTATCTCTCCTCCCGGAGTTGATGACAAAGACGCTTGTATTATGGAAAGGGTCAATGGCAAAGGATATGTCGCATTTCATCGATTGGGAGATGTCATCTGGCTTGATTTTTTACGGGACCTCGCATTCCCTGAGGAAAAATTCCTCTCGGGAGGCATTATGGCACAAGCCAGAAAAGACAAATGGGATAATGTAAAAATTGGCATCTCATCACCTCCTCTCCCGACAGAGCATGGCTGGCTACTCCTTTATCATGGTGTTTCAAATCCCGGTGCTTTTTACAAAGTGGGCGCCATGCTTCTGGATTATGCCGATCCTCGAATCGTACTCTCCAGAACAGACAAGCCGATTTTTGAACCTGAGATGTCATACGAACTTGAGGGGCAGGTACCTAACGTCGTCTTTCCCTGTGGTGCTGTGATAATTGACGGGACCATTTTTATGTATTACGGCGGAGCAGATTCGGTGGTTGGGGTTGCCACCATGCCTCTTCAGGCACTCTTAGATCTTTTGATAGAAAAATAGAAATGTTAATTCTTTACAAGATGCGAGGCAAGTTTGGAATACTCTGTCTTGAGGGTCGAAAGTGCCTCTTCCTGTTCATCAGTGCGATGCTCGACCTGTTCTAGCTGATCCATCTCTTTTGCTTTTTGATCCATTCTCTTCTTAACATACACCTCTTTGAGCTCCTCTGCTTTTTTCTCAATCTCTCCCCTTATGGTCTGCCCATCTATGAACTCTGGCAGGGGGAACAATAAGCATGTGTCATAGATGCCTGTCAATTCTGTTGGCAAAAGAGCCGCAAATTTTTTGTGATCAAAAACTTCGTGTTGTTCAAAGTAAAGCATGAGTTGTGAGAGAACTTTCTGACATGCTCTTTCGGCAAAGAAATATCCTGAGAGAATATCCATCGCTTTGCTGAGAAATTCCTTTGGCTTTTCACTTTGCAGAATAAGTGAGAGGAGATATTCCTCAAGCATCTCCTCCTTTGATTGCCTCGGCTTGGCAACCTTTTCTTTAACTTTTGGGGCTTCTGGTACGCCTAATCTTTGTATCTCCTTTGTTAAACTAGTTTCTGAGGTATCAAGCTCCTGACTTATCTTTTTTATATAATGTTCTTTAACAATCTCATTTTTGATAGCAGCGATCGCGGGAAGCAGCAAGGCGCCTGCTTGTTTTTTACCTTCAGACGTTTGAAGATCGTAGGTAGCTGCCACCTGAACGAGAAGATAGTCATAGATCCCTATATCATGAGCCACTGACTTCTTAAAAGCCCCAGCATCTTTCTTAAGCGCCTCATCAGGATCTTTGCCATCGGGTATAGCAATGACTGTCTGCGTCAGACCTTTTCTTTCAACAATCGGCAGGCTTCTTCGTATCGCTTCCTGTCCCGCGTTGTCCCCGTCAAAACAAAAGGTAATCTTTGGCGCGAATCGCCCCAGAAGCGTCACCTGTCCCTCAGTCAGCGCCGTTCCTTTGACTCCCACGACATTTGAGATACCATGCTGAAAGCACGAGATAACATCAAATTCACCTTCGGTCAAAATCGCTTGACCGGATCGTCTGATAGCATCCTTAGTAACATTGATACCAAATACATGGTCTCCCTTGTGGTATGCGACTGTCTCCCGAGTGTTCACGTATTTTGAAACGTCCTGTGAATCATCCAAGATTCTTCCCGAGAAGCCCACGACATTATCACGCTGATCAACAAGGGGGAACATGAGTCTTCCGCGAAAGAAATCGACCGTGCGACCTCCCCTGCCAAATGCCAATCCCGCATCAATCACATCCTGAGCCGCAAATCGCTTCTTTTTCGTTAAATAGTCAGACAACCCGTAGCCGCCATTAGGTGAGAAGCCGATCATAAATGTCTGTATCATTTTTTCACTAATCCCACGCTTTTTTATATATTCCAAAGCCTTCTCTCCTGCCTTATGGCTCGTCAACACATAGTGATAATATTCTTTGGCAAGATTATTGAGGACATAGATCCTTTCTTTTTGTGAAGAAATCCCTGAATCAAACCCTTTGGATTCAAGCTCAATACCGGCCTTTTTTGCCAAAATCCGAAGCGCCTCAAAGAACTCTACCTTTTCATATTCCATCAGAAATGTATAGATATCCCCACCTTTTGCGCACCCAAAACAATGCCACATTTGACGCTCCTGGGACACCACAAAAGAGGGTGACTTCTCATTATGAAAGGGGCAGTTGGCCTTAAAATTATTCCCGGCTTTCTTAAGGGGTGTGTATTCAGAAACCAACGAAACAATATCTAATTTATCCTTAATCTGCTGCACCTGATCCATGGTGAGGTTATTGTAGCATAAGTAACAAAAAGGTCTGTTTTTAAGCAGACCTTTTTTGTTTAAAAGACATAATATCGTCGGTTTTTAGCCTATTTTCTAGTTGTCTTTAAGAAAAATATATTTTTATCTTTTAATATAAAAATATATCTTTTTTGATTTGTTTGTCCCTGAAAGATAAGTTATCTAGAACCTCACCCTTTTTGGCTAGTCCAACCGATGCACCGGCCGACAACTACAGCATAGTATTATTATTGGACGCTTGTCAAGAAGAAAACTCTATTTTTACTAGTGGAAAAGGATCAGGCTAGCGATCAGAAAATAAGTAAAAAGGCTAATAAAATCCTGGATGACTGTCGTAAAGGGTCCTGAGCCGATGGCCGGATCTTGGTGCTCTTTTTTGATAAGATTCGGGACGATAAGGGCGAGAGCCGGGGCAAATGTCATCGTCACCAACATAGAGGTTCCGACGGCTAAGGCAACATCCAAGGACTTGAAAACAAGAAAGGCAAATAATCCAATAATACTTCCAAATAATAAGCCTAAAAAGAGCCCAAGTATCGATTCTTTGATTAAATAGATCGAAAAATGTGTGCGCTTTTTTTGTAAATTGCGAACATATACCGTCCCGGTCTGCGTCCCTACCGCATCGGCCATATATACAATAACTGGAATAAAGAATGCTACGTGAATATCTTGAGAGAGCACATGTTCAAATTGTGATGCAACAAGTGTCAAGCCCATACCCCCAACAAGCCCTACCACAAGCCATGGCAAACGATGCTCTATTAAAAGTGACATCTTTTCCTTAGTATCATCTTCAAGCACGAGAGGAAGAATTTTATCTATCATTCATCTCTATACTAGAACAAGCATACGCGGAGCAACAAGTAGCAAATATACCTACTTTTTATTTGAATCGCGGTGGATAGGTAGCAAAACCACGAGTCGCGTTAAGCCCCTTGTCTCTGAATTGTTCAATTATTGATCCTACACACCCAAAGAGAAAAGGGTCTCTGACATCCGAACTACTTTCGGACACAAGATAACTCCCTATTACACTGGCTCGATTCAGTCCAACTGACAACAGCTCCCCACCAAGAGTGTTTAGACTCATCCAGTTGGCCGGACTTGCACCTTCAGGAAATGTATCAACGACAAAAATCTCGCCATCTGCTATACCCAAACGCTCAAGTTCTAAAGGAATACCGACATGAGCCTCTTCTTTTTCAAAGAGAATGAGGGGTAGTCCAAGATCTCTATAACGCGCGACATTATTCTTTAGCCTGTCCTTGTATTGATCGTAGTGACGGTTGTCCGGATCAAGACCAACAGGAGCATAACGGTC
>JAHFKE010000065.1 GCA_023245515.1 Candidatus Levyibacteriota bacterium | reverse complement strand
CGTATCTCCGGAAGTGGGTATGGCAGTCGCGACCAACTTTCTGTCTGTACCTATACTATATGTTCTTTCTATTTTCGTAATGCGTAATTTGACTGTTGGAGCGACCAGACCATCTACCATAATAGAAGCGGCCATATCCCAAGAATTGGGGCGGTCACTTCTTTTTCCTCTGAACTTAATGTCTTTGGGCTGAATGAGCCCCTGAGATATTGCGTCTCCTACGTCATTCGGGTTACCGTTCTCGCCGGGAACATAGCCGAAATCATGCCTACTTTCATCTGTAATATTTTCATCTGGACTGTTAAGGTCGAATCCTTCCCCATCAATGCCTATATCGGCGAAATTGCCTCCATAATTTCCTTGTTCGAACATGGCTACGCGTCTGCCGCGTCCCGAACGGACCAGTGCAGTATTTACGCCGTGTACACCTGATCCGACTATGGCTTCGTCAAGGTCAATTGCATCTCCGTGCTGTCTTGCTTGCGCGATAATTCTTGCACTGTTATCTTCGGTGTATTCTCTAATACCTAAGAGAAAAGATCTTCTTAGTTGTTGCCTTTCTTGAAGGGAGTTAATATCAGGATTATTACACATGCTAATTATTTGCCTGCGTATATCAGTTCTGGTAGAGAATCCTTCCCACTCTGTTCGAACACCTGACTCCGATGCTACGGGGACTGAAAGCTGACTTAATCTTTGTGCATATCTATGATCCACTGTGCCGGTATCTCCCACAGGGAATGTGTCAACAGTTAGTTTTCTTAAATAATCCTTAAGGCTTGGTCTATCGGGGTCTGGGTACGGTTTATCGGACTCTAGGTATGGGTTTTTATGGATCTTTTTTTCTCTGGGCCTGCTTTCAAGAAGGTGGAGTATCTCATCATAATATTTACCTGCTCCACCGACCTGATCTCCGGGATAGATTGTTTCCTCTCTGAGGCTTGGGAAGATATCTTTCGCTTGAGGCTTAGAATAATGCTCCCCTCCATATCTATAATCTTTTTCATACGCCATAGAACCACATTATACTAAATATCTTATAGGATTTCAATATTGTAAATTGCCTATTCGTATCTAAGGGCTTCGATCCATTCGGCGAGTTCCGCGTCCACGTCAAACGTGGCTAATGCAAACGCGGCTGTTGCAGGATTTCGGCCTTTACTCATACCTGAGGGCCTCAATGGCTGATAGTCTTGAAGCCCTGTAGGCCGGTGCTATGCCAAAAATAAGACCGACGGCGACTGAAAAGAGGAATGCCAGGAACACGGACCATGGGGTTACTTCAGATAAGAAAACTTGAGAGAGCAAGACTGATACGCCAAGGCCCAGAATGATACCGATAACGCCACCCGTGACAGAGAGCATGATGGCTTCGAAAATAAATTGGCTTAATATATCTGATCTTTTGGCGCCTAAGGCCTTGCGAAGGCCAATTTCTTTGGTTCTTTCGGTAACAGAAACAAGCATGATGTTCATGACGCCTATGCCTCCAACAAGGAGAGAAATTGCAGCAATACCTCCGAGTGCTATAGTCAGTGCTCCGATGACACTACCTATTGTGTTAAGGGTTTGCTCTTGGGTCTGGAGGGTAAAATCGTCTTCGGTAAGGCGCTGGAGGAGGGCTTGTCTGGCTTGCTTCTTCACGAGTTCGACCAGTTCCGGTCTTTTGGCTGCTAAGTAGATGGCATTGACCTTATCAACGCCAAATTGGCGGGTGGCGGCATTAATGGGGATGACGATGGCATTGTCCTGATCGATGCCAAAGAGAGCTCCCCTCTTTTTCATAACGCCGATAATGGTATATTTCTTTCCTTCTACGGATATTTTCTCTCCGATGGGATTTCCATCACCAAAGAGGCGTTCTTGAACAGTTTTGCCTATGACGGTGACGTGGGCACCTGATTTTTCTTGCGAGAGATTAAAGTAAACTCCCCTGGTGGTGCCGGCATTAATAACGATATCGGGATAGTTAGATGTGGTGCCTAAGACCGAGACTTGTTTGTCTGTTTTGTTCTTATATTTAATGGTGGATGGTTTTTGCACGACGGGTCCTACGTCTGCGATAGCTTTGAGTTTGGTATCGAGTCTTCTGGCGTCGTTAATGGTGAGCTTGTTGGTCTGTTGGCCGCCGGGAGTCCTGGAGCCTCCTACTTGTCCGGGTATAACGAAGATGAGATTTGATCCCAAGCCTGAAATTTGGTCGGTAATGTATTTTTTAAGTCCTGAGCCCATGGAAACAAGGACGATGACGGCAAATACTCCGATAATGACTCCAAGCATGGTAAGAATGCTTCTCATTTTGTTCACTTTGAGAGCATTGATTGATAATTTGAGTAATTCCAGTATGTCCATATTTAAAAATTACTAATATCTAATTCCTAATTTCTAAAATGTTCAGTCCTAAGTTTATTCTGCATTATGTTACTTACAGCTCATTAGAAATTAGACATTAGTAATTAGGAATTTCAGACTATTCTTCCATCTCTTAACTTTACGATTCTTTCTGCCTGATTGGCGATACTGGCATCATGGGTGATGACGACGATGGTCTTACCTTCTTTGTGGAGGCTTTTGAGAATTTCCATGACGTCTCTTCCGGAGGTGGTATCTAGATTTCCGGTCGGCTCATCGGCAAGGATAATTGAGGGGTCGTTCATAAGCGCACGGGCGATGGCTACTCGCTGCTGTTGTCCGCCCGAAAGTTGGTTAGGTCGCTTGAGGAGATGATCGGCAAGGCCTACTTTTTCAAGCAGCGTTCTGCCTTTTGTTTCACGCACTGCCTTACCGGTGCCTGCGTAAATTGCGGGCAGGACGACATTATCTAGGACGTTAGCTTTTTGTAAGAGGTTAAATGACTGAAAGACAAAGCCAATTTCATTATTTCTGACGCTTGCCTGCTGGTCTTCGGTGAGCTTGGTTACGTCTTTCTCATGGAGGAAATAGGTTCCTGAGGTGGCTAAGTCCAAAAGACCGATGATATGAAGGAGGGTTGATTTGCCTGAGCCTGAAGGGCCTGTGATAGCTACAAATTCTCCTACGTTCACTCTGAAGCTTATCTCATGAAGCACTCTGGTGACCATGTCTTCTGAAGCGTAGTCTTTGGTGATGTCGGTAAGGATGATGACGGGTTGTTTTTTCACAAATTTCTTAATAGAAAATACGATGGAAAATGGCTGATGGAAAATTAATCAAAAAAAGATAAATCTTTTTTGAGCCATTATTTTTTCTGCTTCTGTTGGGTCGATGGCGACTTTATCTCCTGAATGCAATCCATCCAGTACTTCAGCGTCAGTATCGGTTTTGAATCCTAGTCGTAGTACGCGCTTGTCAAAGCCCTTTTCTGTCTGGAGGTAGACGTATTTATCTTCTACGATGCTCGCAAGGGGTACGGTGAGCACGTTATTTTTTTCTTCGAGTATGACTTCGGCGTCTCCCGACATGCCAATTCTATACATGAGACTGGTGTTAGGAGGCATGGCGGCTTCTACGGTATATGCGCTACCTCCACCTGAGGTGGCGTGGGTGGTAAAGTCGATAGAACTAACAGAAAGGTGAAGATTTTGCTCAGGATACGCATCAAGAACGACTGTCAACGGCTTGCCTTCGGTAATTTTGCCGATATCAGCCTCATCTACATCTATCTTAAAGACGAGATTGGTGGGATCGGCAATAGTAAAGGTAGTAGCGGCTGTGACATTCACTCCTGCTGCTTTCGCATCGGCTCTGGTGACGATTCCTGCGATAGGGGTGGCAAGTACTGATTGTTCACGGGCGAGTTGTTGGAGCTCTACTGAAATGACTGCTTTATCAAGATCGTATTGATTGTTTTCGAGGACTCTTTTCAGGCTATCGGTCAGAGCATCTGCGGGTGTGTGGTTGGCGTTGTCGCTTTTTGTTTGGTCAAAGTCGTTGCGCTGAAGTGAGTAATTTCTTAAGGATGTCTGGAGGTTCTTCTGCATGGTTCTCTGATCAAGATTGGCGATGACCTGCCATTGTTTGACCACATCCCCTTTCCGAACTCCCAGGTATACGAGCTTCCCTGCTGAAAGAAAATTCAGGTCGACTGACTTTTCGGAATCAACTGTCCCGGTAGCGGATATAGATTGAGTGATGCTGGCTCGTTTAATGGTGGCGGTATCGATGGGTTTTGTTGGTCGTGGCCAAAGGAAAAACGCGAGAACAGCCACTACAATACTAATCAGTATAAAAATCTTTTTATGTTTTTTAATAAGATTCATTTTTATGTCCTTTTGTATAGTTTAGCAGCTAAACTATTATTTATAATCAACAAAATAGCCACAATTTATTTATAATCCATGGAATATAAAAAAGCTAGTATGATGATGATTTTGAATTTACTATGAAGTTTGTTAGAATTGCTTCAGGCACCTTTAGCTAGGCGTCGTCATATATGCACCTGTAGCTCAGTGGATAGAGCACCTTGCTCTCGCCCGCTACAGCCCTTATAGCTCAACGGATAGAGCACTGGTCTTCGGAACCAGTGATGGGGGTTCGATTCCCTCTAAGGGCACTAAGCTTTGGCGAGTAGGTCGGACGAAGGGGTCGGGGGTCCGAATCCCTCCAGGTGTACTATATCAATCTAAATTGAGGAAGATAATTTATTATTGGAAAATTGCTGAAGTGGCGATCATTTTGTTCAAATAGTTTGAGGTAGAAACAAATGTTATATTGAAGATGATATATTAATTTTCCAAAAGATTCTTCAAGCCTTGCAGAACTGTTCCCCAGAAGTTTTCAGAATTGGTACAGGCTTTTTCGTCAGGACATCCATCTTGAGAAACAGTTACTTTGGTAGTATTATTGCCTTCTTTTTCTAGGTTATAGGTAACCGTCGCATAATTTTCAGGAGCATCTTCAATGCCGGCGGCATGGCTCCAAAAGCTATGTTGAAAAAGTTTTTCTGGTATAGTTTGCAGAATTATTCCTTTATCTTCATAGGTTTTTCCATTATAGACGCCTTTAAATATGATTTTACTTCCTACCTTCCAATCAGAAATAGCATCTGTTCCAAATAAGTATTGTTTTATTGATTCCGGTGTAATTAATGCTTCCCAGACTTTTACCGCAGGCGCATTAATGGCAATACTCTTTTTTGCTGTATATGTATGCTTCATGTTTAACATATTATACAACAAAATAATTAAGAATAATAGTAAAAACGCGACAGATATCCGTATGATATTATACAAATATGTTACGATCAGATATTGAAAAATCAAAATCCCTTCTTAATCCGAAAATTGCCGAAAAGAAACTCCAACTCTCGCGGCATTTTCCTTCACCGGAACTAAGTACATTTGTGAATTATTATTGGATTGTTCGCTGGGATTTGCGAGGAGAAGATCCATATGTGCAGGAACTCATTCCTCATCCGGGTATTAATCTTGTTATTGAAAAAGGGAATTCGAGAGTCGTTGGAGTAACAAGAAAAAAATTTTCTTATCTTCTTAAAGATAAGGGAATGGTTTTTGCTGTTATGTTCCTCCCTGGAGGTTTTCATCCCTTTTTTACATTGCCTATTTTCCAACTTACTGATAAATCAGTCAGTCTTCAAGAAGCCTTTGGTATCAAGAGCATAACACTAGAGGAAAGTATTTTAGGGCTTGAAGAAGAAGAAAAGATGGTTGAAATTATCGAACACTTTTTTCGTGAAAGACTTCCAAAACACGACATGAAGGTTTCATTGATTAACAAAATCGTCGATCGTATTATTGTTGATCGAGAAATTTTAAAAGTCGATGATCTGGTAAAAATATTCAAAACAAATAAAAGAACCCTTCAGCGCATGTTTAACCAATATGTTGGTGTTAGTCCGAAGTGGGTGATCAAACGCTATCGTCTTCAAGATGGAGTCGAGCGATTGACAAAAGGAGAGACTGACTTTTCAAAACTCGCTTTAGATCTGGGGTATTATGATCAAACACATTTTATTAAAGATTTTAAAGATATAATTGGTAAATCTCCTCGGGAGTATAAAAAATCATTGCAGTAGGAGATTAGCCTTGTAGGTAATCTTGTTGCGATTGATAAATGTACATAAGTTTTATAAAATGAGCCAGTACCTCAAAGAACAGGGGTCTAAACATATTTGCACCAGGGGTACCAAAAGAGATGTGCTATGTTGTAAATGTTTTATAATTATGAGTGAAGATTCAAACGAAACAACTGGTCCATCACAAGATTGGAGATTCAAAGAAAAAAGCATAGCTCAACACCCTG
>JAHFKE010000009.1 GCA_023245515.1 Candidatus Levyibacteriota bacterium | reverse complement strand
AATATGGAAAATGGAATATAAATAAGTGTATACTTATTTTATGAAGGATTTCTTGCATCATCTTTTTATACCGAGAGAATCTAACAACCATCGTTCTAAGGCTCTCCATCATCAAAGCCTTCTCTTTGTTATCGTATTTCTTCTTGCGGGTTTATCTTTCTCTTCTTTTGTACACAGAAACTATCCTTCAGTTCTTGGTATATCTGCAAATATTTCAGTGCAGGAACTACTTACTCTGACTAATCAAAAACGTCAGGAGAATGGTTTAGGTAGTCTTGCCCTAGATACTCAGCTATCTGAGGCTGCGCAAAAAAAGGGAGAGTACATGCTTGCTCATAACTTTTGGGCACACGTTGCTCCTGACGGGACAACGCCGTGGGTTTTTATAAAGAATTCAGGATATGAGTATCTGTATGCAGGAGAGAATTTGGCTCGTGGCTTTACTACTGCTCCCGAAGCGGTCACTGCATGGATGGCAAGCCCATCTCATAGAGAGAATATATTATCTTCTAATTATAAAGACGTAGGATTTGCAGTTATGACCGGCTCATTGACGGGGACAGAAACCGTGCTTATCGTTCAGATGTTCGGCACTAGGTACGTTGCAAAAAACGAAGACGTAGCATCTGAGATGGCTTTCGTGGCTATTTCTCCTGAGCCTTCGCAGGCGCAATCAAGCCCTGTACCTACACGGGGAGAGGTTCTTCCTACTCGGGCGCCCATGGCTTCCATTGTCCCCACTTCGGCACCTGCTGTTGCGGCTCTTAAAAATGATCCGCTGATTGATAGTAAGTCAACGAAGCTGAATATAGGAATATTTGTTCTTTTATTCTTCGTGGTAGTTTTGATAGTTGATGCAGTCATTATCGAAAGAAAGAAGATTACGCGCGTGGTTGCACACAATCTCGATCACATCATTTTTCTTCTTGTCATTCTTCTTGCTGTTATACTTATTGGGAGGGGGGTTACTTTATAATGATTCTTAGGGCAAAGAAACATGCATGGTTTTATCTTTCTTTTTTAGCTATCCAGCTACTGGGGTTGTGGCTTGTTCTCCTTGTGGCTTATGATAAGCAGCTTCAGATGATGACTGTCTTTATAACGACGATCTTTTATTTGCTTTGGTGTCTCGCCCATCAATATATCCACCACCATCTGAGTCTCAAGATCGCTGCGGAATATATCCTCGTTGGAGCTTTGGGTATGACTGTCTCACTCGTTCTCTTTGGCGCGTAATCATGGTTTTATGGTAAAATATAGATATGACCCCACTTCGTCAAGACTACGAGGGGTCATGCCTGCGAAGCATATGATGATAGAGCAAGAAATCTTTAAACAAAAGATAGGATTTACCCATTTCGGAATATTAGATATGGGGGGCGAAGGGGCATGAAAGGGATTATTTTAGCTGGCGGTAATGCCACAAGACTGAGGCCTCTCACCAAAATTACCTCTAAGCAGCTTTTGCCTGTTTATGACAAGCCGATGATCTTTTATCCGATTGAGACACTAGTTCAGGCAGGAATTAAAGAAATACTCATTATTGTTGCCCCGGACTATGCGGGTCATTTTCTCAATCTTCTAGGCAGTGGTAGTGATTTTGGGGCGAATTTCTCTTATGAAGTGCAGCAAAAGCCGGGTGGTTTGTCTGAAGCATTTATTATCGGAGAGAAATTCATCGATGGTGATAGTGTCACTATGATTTTAGGAGACAATATTTTTGATCATAATTTTTCAGAACATATTAAAAATTTTGAGAGTGGAGCTGTTGTTTTTGCTAAAGAAGTACCTGATCCTGAGCGTTATGGTGTGATCGAGTTTGACGAAAATAAAAATGTTTTATCAATAGTTGAAAAACCTGAAAATCCTAAAAGTAACTATGCAATGGTAGGTATTTATATTTGTGATAATAAAGTTTCAGGGTTTGCCAAGTCAGTTAAGCCATCAGATCGCGGAGAAATAGAAATTACAGAGACGATAAACCAATATCTCGATAAGAAAGAGCTAAAAGTAGAAATTATTGAGGGAATGTGGGAAGATGCAGGGACATTTGATAGTCTGCTAAAAGTGAGCAACTTGATAGCTGAGAAAGAAAGGGGAGTAAGAAATCAATAATGATAGCCTGTAGATTTGAAGATGGAGGCGAAGCTTTCCTACGGCATGTGGTGGTTGACACGATAGTGATAAGAGATGGTAAAGTTCTTCTCGTTAAACGCACAAAGTCTCTTTTAGAAGGAGGTAAGTGGGGGCTTGTTGGGGGCTATGTTGAAAGAGATGAAACTTTGCAAGAGGCAGTAAAAAGGGAAGTCTTTGAAGAGGCAGGGTGGAGAGTTATAGATATTTCCCTCTTTCGTATAAAAGATAAACCTGATAGACCAAACGAAGATAGACAAAATATAGCATTTGTCTTTATATGTACTGCTGACAAAGAAGAAGGAAAGATGGATTGGGAATCAGATGAGATACGCTGGTTTGCTCTTGATAAGATTCCGGCTAAAGACGAACTTGCTTTTGATCATCCAGAAGATTTAAATCTATATATGAAATATCTTAATAAAGAAATTTCTTTGCCATTAACTTAAATATGAAATTATTGGTTACCGGTGGGGCTGGGTTCATAGGCTCCAATTTTGTTCTCTACTGGATGAAGAATCATCCTGAAGATCAGGTCATAAATTTTGATAAGCTTACATATGCAGGGAATTTAGAAAACCTCAAAGAAGTTGAAAATAATCCAAATTATACCTTCGTTCATGGTGACATTTGTGACTCAGGGACGGTTGATAAGGCGATGGAGGGAGTTGACATTGTTGTTCACTTTGCGGCAGAGACGCATGTCGACAGATCTATTACGGGACCGGCGGTTTTTATCAACACAAACGTTATGGGAACTCAAGTGCTCTTGGATGCTGCAGCAAAGCACAAGGTAAAGCGTTTTCACCACGTTTCAACGGACGAAGTGTTTGGGAGCCTTGAACTAGAAGATTCGAGTAAGTTTAATGAACGAACAAGTTATAATCCCAGAAGTCCCTATGCAGCCAGTAAAGCCGGTTCAGATCATTTAGTACGAGCTTATCATGTTACTTACGGATTGCCGATTACGATTACAAATTGCTCAAATAACTTCGGGCCATACATGTTTCCTGAAAAACTTATACCTCTGGCAATAACCAATGTTTTAGAGGACAAAAAGATACCGATTTACGGAGATGGATTATATGTGCGTGATTGGCTTTATGTCGAAGATCATTGTCGTGCTATAGACTTGGTTTTATCAAAAGGTAAGGTAGGTGAGACTTATCTTGTCGGTGGCATGACTGCGCTTGCTCCCAATATTGAAATTGCAAAAAAAATCCTAAAATTACTTGGTAAAGATGAGAGTTCTATAGAGTTCGTTAAAGATCGCCCCGGACATGATCGCAAATACGATGTCGATTGGTCAAGGATTAAAAATGAATTAGGGTGGGAGCCGCTTTACAGCTTTGATGAGTGGCTTGAGAAAACTGTTAACTGGTACAAAGAAAACCGTGCGTGGTGGGGGCGTATAAAGTCAGGTGCCTATAAAGCGTATTACGAGAAACAATATGGAGGGTAGCGGCGGTGGGTCCAAAATCATTTCAAAAAAACTTCAATTTGAATCAAAGTTTTTCAAAGTCACTCAGGCGGTTATAGAGAGGGATGGGAAGCAGTTTACTAAGGATTTCATTGAAAGGCGGGATGCTGTTTTTGTCCTTCCGCTTACGGACCTAGACGAAATTTATTTGGTTTCTCAACATCGTGATGCTTTGCAAAAAGCTTCACTTGAAGTAATTGCAGGCAACATGGAAGTCGGTGAGGAGCCCTTAGAAGCGGCAAAAAGGGAACTACAAGAGGAAGTGGGGCTAAGGGCGAATGAGTGGAAGCATCTGGTAACTTGGCATTTGTCTGCCAACATGATTGGTAGATGCCATCTTTTTCTGGCAACGAATTTGATTGAGGGAGAGATCTCGCCTGATGACGATGAAAGCTTGGAAACTATAAGAATGCCGTTTGACGAAGCAGTAGGGAAAGCATTAAATGGAGAGATTGATGTAATGTCCAGCGTCGCGGGGCTGCTTTTGTTAAATAAGCTGAAGAAAGAAGGGAAAGTCTAGTATGGACAATAAGATGAAGATTTTCGGTATTGGTATTTCGGGTCTTGTTGGGTCCCGAATTGCTGAAGTTTTGAAAGATCATTATATTTTTGATAATCTCAGTCTTGATGCCGGCGTAGATATTACAAAACCCGAAACCCTGGAAGTTATCAGGAAGGACACTGCCCATCCTATTGTTTTACATCTTGCAGCAAAAGCTGACGTTGATGGTTGCGAGCAGGACAAGGAGGCAGGGGAAGATGGGCAAGCTTATCAGTTTAATGTTGTCGGTACCCAAAATGTCGTTGATGCATGTAGGGAAAGTGGCAAGAAGGTTATTTATATCTCAACTGATTTTGTCTTTGGGGGAGAGAAGCCCGAAGGAGAGTCTTATCTGGAAGGGGACACGCCTAATCCGGTCAATTGGTATGCAAAGACAAAGTATCTAGGAGAAGAGATCGTAAAAAATGCTGGATTACCATTTATCATTACGAGACTTGCTTATCCTTATAGAAAAGATGTGTTCGCTCCAAAAAAGGATTTTGTTCATGCCATCATGGGTAGGTTGCAGGCAGCGCAACCTGTTAAGGCGGTTGCTGATCACGTCATGGTACCCACTTTTCTAGATGATATTGCCTTCGCTTTGGGTGCATTGATGAGAGAAGATGCAGAGGGGATCTATCATGTCGTTGGAAGTCAGAGTCTGAGTCCGTATGATGCCGCCATGCTTATTGCGGAAAGATTTAATTTTGATAAGGCACTCATTAGTAAAACAACACGTGAGGAATATTTTAAAGGTAAGGCCCCCAGGCCCTTTAATCTTTCGCTGAACAATGATAAAATACAAAAATTGGGTGTAAAGATGAGGGGTTTTGAGGAAGGACTTGCAGAATTGAGAGTTGAAGGTTGAGAGATAAGATCATGACTATTACATTTATCGGACATGGATATGTAGGACTCGTTACAGCAACAGTTTTTGCTGATCTTGGTAACAAGGTGTATGTTGTTGGGCACACCCCTGAAAAAATTGAACGTTTGAAGAAAGGTGATCCAATCATTTTTGAGCCTGGTCTTGCAGAGTTACTGCAAAAGAATCTTGAGGCAAAAAGAATTCACTTCACAACAGAGTATGAGACAGCAGTTGGTGAATCGGATGTTGTTTTTATAGCTGTAGGAACTCCACCTCAGACATCAGGAGCAGCAGATCTCTCAGCTGTTTTTACTGTAGCTGAAAAAGTTGGTAAGCATTTGAAGAAAGGTTTTACCGTTGTTTCTTGCAAGAGCACTGTTACTATTGGTACCAATCAAAAAGTAGCAGAAATTATTGAGTCAGTAAAGCAAAAGGATGCAGATTTTGCGATTGCTTCTTGTCCTGAGTTTTTGAGTCAGGGTACAGCATTGGCTAATACGCAGCATCCTGATAGAGTTGTTATTGGTTCTGATTCTAAAAAGGCAATTGATGTTATGGTAGCTCTCCACTCTGTAATTGATGCTCCAAAGATTATTACCAATCTTGCATCAGCAGAACTGATTAAATACACAGCAAATGCTATGTTAGCGATGAAAATTTCCTTTGCAAATTTGATTGCATTATATAGTGAAAAAACAGGTGCAAACGTCGAGTCGGTTCTTGATGCAGTCGGACTTGATAAGCGAATTGGACGGGTTTTTATGAATCCTGGCGTTGGATATGGAGGATCATGTTTTCCAAAAGATGTGAAAGCACTTATTCAGATTGGCAAATCACTTGGTGTTGATACGATGCTCCTTGAAGGTGTTGATACAGTAAATTCAGACGCGAGAGAAAATGTGTTGCAAAAAATTCTTACTTCTACGCAGGGCAAGCATATTGCAGTCTGGGGTTTGAGCTTCAAGCCAAATACTGATGATGTTAGAGAATCACCAGCTCTGTACATTATTAAAGATCTACTGCAAAAAGGTTTTACTGTCACGGCGTATGATCCAGAGGCAATACCAAAAACAAAAGCAGTTCTTAAGGACACAATTTCCTATGCTGACAATCCATATGATTGTGTTAAAGGAGCATCTGCGTTGGTCGTATTGACAGAATGGAATGAATTTAAAGAACTTGATCTCAGTAAGGTAAAAGAACTCATGAAGATCCCTAACATCATTGATGGGCGTAATATTTATGATTCTGAGAAAACGAAAGAGCTGGGATTTGCCTACTCAGGAGTCGGGAGATAATTTTTGTCATTATGAAAGCACTTATTACCGGCGTGACCGGGTTTGCAGGAAGCTACTTGGCAGAGTTGTTGGTCAGTGAGGATAGGGGGGAAGTTATCGGCCTTCATGCTACAGATCGTCATCTTCAAAATGTTGAGGCGATTAAAAATAGGATTCGATTAGAGAAGATCAATTTACTAGACGCCTCAGAAACAAGTCGCATTATCTCAGAGGTCAAGCCTGACCTTATCTTCCATCTTGCAGCATCAGCGTTCGTAGGCGACAGCTTTAAAAAACCTGCTGAATTTATCGCAAATAATTCGGCAGCCCAGATCAATGTTCTGGAGTCCGTGAAAGAGAATAATCTTTTCGATACGAAAATAGTTATCGTTTCTTCAGCTCACGTCTATGGTTTGGTTAAAGAAAAGGATTTGCCAATCGATGAAGATACGCCTTTTCATCCCGATAGCCCGTACTCCGTCTCAAAAATTACTCAGGATTACTTAGGATCTTCTTATTACGCAGCATATAATTTGAAGACGATTATGCTTCGTCCGTTTAATCATATTGGCCCTCGGCTTTCTCCAAATATTTCTCTCTCTCGCTTTGCTAAACAGATTGCTGAGATTGAAAAAGGCCTGCAAGAACCTCGTATGACAGTTGGTAATCTAGATGCAAAGAGAGATTTTACTGACGTGCGGGATATGGTACGCGCATATGTTTTATCAGCTGAGAAATGCAATGCTGGCGAAGCGTATAACATTGGAACAGGCGTATCGCATAAGATTGGGGACGTGCTTAAGCAGCTTCTTTCGTTGGCAAAGGTCAGCATCGACGTTGTACAAGATGAGTCACTGTTACGTCCAAGTGATATTCCTGAGCTTCGCTGCGATTCCTCTAGGTTTCACGAGGCGACCGGATGGGAGCCCCAGATCTCATTTGAAAAAACACTGCAAGACACACTGGACTATTGGAGAGATATTGTTTAGAATAATCTAATGAAGAAAGCGCTTATTACCGGAATTACGGGACAAGACGGATCCTATTTGGCCGAGTTTTTACTTGAAAAAGGATATGAAGTATATGGGACAGTCAGGCGTTTGAGTACTCCGAATATGGAGAATATCCGCCATATCCAAGATAAGGTTCAGTTATTATCTGCCGACCTGCTTGATCAGAGTTCGCTAACAGATGCTGTACGAGAGGCGCAGCCGGATGAAGTATATAACTTGGCAGCTCAGTCTTTCGTAAAAACCTCTTGGGGCCAACCTGTTCTCACCGGTGAATTTACAGCACTTGGTGTGACGAGGGTTCTTGAGGCAATCCGCACTGTCAACAAAGATATCAAATTCTATCAAGCATCGTCTAGCGAGATGTTTGGCAAGGTGGTAGAAACACCCCAGAAGGAGACAACTAGATTTCATCCTCGAAGCCCATATGGTGTAGCAAAAGCTTATGGACACTATATAACGCTTAATTATAGAGAAAGTTACGATATGTTTGCCTGCTCTGGAATTTTATTTAACCATGAATCCCCACGTCGGGGCATAGAGTTTGTGACACGCAAGATCACTCATGCTGTCGCCAGGATCAGTCTTGGCAAGCAGGATAAGGTGGAGCTTGGCAATTTGGATGCGAAGCGGGACTGGGGTTTCGCAGGGGATTATGTTGAAGCGATGTGGTTGATGCTCCAGCAAGATAAGCCTGAGGACTATGTTATTGCAACAGGTGAGACGCATAGCGTGGAAGAGTTTGTCTCGTTAGCATTTGCAGAAGTGGGTATTACCGATTGGAAAAAATATGTCGATGCAGATCACCCAACGCATCTTCGTCCTGCAGAGGTTGATTATCTTATCGGCGATTACAGCAAAGCTGAAAAAATGCTTGACTGGAAGCCAAAGACTTCATTTAAGGAACTTGTCTCTATGATGGTTAAGTCTGATCTGGAGAGGGAAAGAGAAAATAAGTAGCATGGGAGAGACAGTTGCTGTTAGTGAAGTGCCTCACACAGATATAGAGAATGAGAAGCAGTTTGTAGTGTCTTCTTTACCCCCCGATATTGCAACGCAATTTCAGAAAGCGGATTTTATAGAAATTAGGCAAGGCTATTTACCTGATACTCCACCTGATCCTGCTACTGGTAAGGGTAGGGTAAAGGGAGCTCGTATTCGCGAAGAAACTAAGCCTGACGGTTCAGTTAGGTATGTTTGGGCAGAAAAGACGGGTAAGAAGGGTGCGAAGCAAGAAACCCAGAGGACCATGGAGCAAGCAGAGTTTGAAAAGCGATGGCCAGAAACAGAAGCGTGCAGAGTGTATAAAACGAGACACTATCTACCATTGGACAAGAGTCATACGATAGAGCTTGATGTTTTTAAAGGGGGACAAGCGGATGGAAAGATGGTGGCTGAGGTTGAGTTTAAAGATGAAGATGACGCGCTTGGTTTTTCCCCTCCCGATTGGTTTGGACGAGAGATAACGAAAGAATTTAGTAACAGAAAGCTTGCTAAGGGTGATCCTTTCCCCCCTCAAGAATTAGAAGCTTAGATTTTAAGAATTTATTACTGCAGTCGCATCTATTTCGATAAGTGGCGTTGTCGACTGTGAGCTTTTGGGTAGGCTTGAGACTCCGACGGTTGCTCGTGCGGGTTTATAATGGGTAAAGTATTTCGTGTATACCTCGTTTACCTTGGAAAAGTCATCGACATTTGTGAGAAAGATAGTGGTTTTAATAATATGTTCCAAACTGCTACCTGCTTCTTCCAGCACAGATTGTAGATTTTTTAAGACTTGGTGCGTTTGATTTTCGATTCCATCAGCCAAAGTTCCAGTTTCGGGGTTGATGCCTACTTGACCTGAGCAGAAGACAAAGCCATTAGCGACTACTGCTTGCGAGTAAGGCCCGATGGCTGCAGGAGCCTTGTCTGTCTTAATTGCTTTTATCATCTCATTGTATTCTATACGCTCTGTCTAAATTAGTAAACTATAAAGCATGTGTTCATTTTCTATTTTTTGATAGTTAAACTCCAACTCATCCATTCTTCTCATAAGCGGAGCCAGATCTTTTTTATCTTTCAGCTCAATCCCGACTAGTGCTGGACCCTTTTCTTTGTTCATTTTCTTCATATATTCAAAGAGCACTATATCGTCATTAGGCCCGAGAGCTTTATTGAGAAAATCCCGTAATTGTCCCGGCTTTTGTACGAACTCTACGGTAAAATAATGTTTTAATTCGAGATAGACAAGGCTTCTCTCCACGATCTCAGGGTATCTTGAGATGTCATTATTTCCTCCGCTAAGGACGCAGATAACATTTTTACCCTTTATCCTCTCTGCCAACAAATCAAGAGCTGCCAAAGAGAGTGCTCCTGCCGGCTCTGCGATAATTCCTTCATTCTGATACAGATCTATCATAGTTGTGCAGATTTTTCCTTCGGGTACTATGGTGATGTTGTCAACATAGTCTTTACATATTTTGTATGTCAGACTTGATGCTTGCATGACAGCAGCTCCATCAACGAAAGGATCTATTTTTGAAAGTTTGACTACTTTACCTAATTTAAGAGATTCGCTCATTGCTGCGGCTCCAAGTGGCTCGCATCCCAGGATTTCTATGGTAGGATTCTTTGCTTTTAGATAGGGACTCATGCCCGATATAAGTCCACCCCCGCCTATGGGTATAAGAACAGTGTCTATTTTGCCGTTAGTTTCTTCATAGATTTCTTGAGCTATCGTCCCTTGTCCGGTGATGACAAGTGGATCATTAAACGGGTGGACATAGATTGCTTTATTCTTTACACAGTATGTGTTAGAAGCGGCATATGCTTCGTCGTATGTCTTTCCGATAAGTCGTATTTTGATATATTCTCCTCCAAACTGTCTGACCTTTTCTATTTTTTGATTCGGGGTAATGATGGGCATAAAAATTGTTCCTTTTATTTTCAAAAGAGAACAGCTTAAGGCGACTCCCTGTGCATGATTGCCGGCGCTAGCACAGACAATGCCTCGTTTCTTCTCAACATCAGTTAAGGTGCTCATCTTGTTGTAAGCACCTCTGATTTTGAAAGATCGAGTTTCCTGTAGGTCTTCACGCTTAATATAAATATTGGCCTTATATTTATCAGACAAGCGTTTTGAATATTGCAGCGGCGTTTTGTTTATTATTGTTGAAAGCTTTTCGCTCGCTTCTTCGATTGGTTGTAATATTTTTTTCATAAGTATCGATTATATTATTCCAGGCGAATTTCATCGACTGATGAGTCCGTGGGTATCATAGGGAATACATTCTCCTCTTTTGCTACAGTGACATCAAGGAGGTAGGCAGTTTTAGATTGTAGCATTCTATCTATAGAATTTTCCAGAGATTTTCTTTTTACAACTTTTTCTCCTGGAATGTAAAACCCTTTTGCTACCTGAACAAAATCAGGATTTTTCAGATCAACGAATGAATATTTTTTATCAAAGAACATCTCCTGCCATTGCCTCACAAGTCCCAGAAAGCTATTGTTCAAAATTACTATTTTTACAGCTAAATTTTCCTGAGCAATTGTCGCCAGTTCTTGTATAGTCATCTGGAAGCTCCCATCCCCTATGATTGCTATAACCTCTCTTTTGGGGGAAGCGATCTTTGCTCCTACTGCTGCAGGAAGAGAGAATCCCATTGTTCCCAGTCCGCCTGATGTGATGAAGCTATCAGTTTTTTTAAATTCATAGTAGCGCGCAGCCACCATCTGATGCTGTCCAACATCGGCAACAATAATTGCCTTACCTTTTGTTTTCTCGGAGATGATTCTTATCACTTCTGCCATTTTCAATTCCTTACTTTTCGGATAGAGCTCTCCGTGCATAACCTTTCCATATTCTTCTTTTCTCAGATTCTCAAACTCTTTAAGCCATGATTTATGTGTGTTCTTTTTTATGTGGGGGAGGAGATTTTGTAACGCTACTTTTGCATCCATATGTATGGCGACAGTTTCTTTGACGAGTCTTCCGATTTGAGATTTCTCAATATCAATATGAATTATCTTTGCCTGTTTGGCGTAACTTGATAAGCGCCCTGTCACCCTGTCGTCAAAACGCATGCCGATTGCTAAGATAACATCTGTTTTGTTGGTCATTTTGTTGGGTGCGTAATGTCCATGCATACCCAGCATGCCCACATGCAGCTTATGCTTGGTGGGAAAAGCGGATAATCCATGTAAGGTTGAGGCGACAGGTATATCTGCTGTTTCGGCAAGTTTCCGTAGCTCATTCTCAGCTTTTGCTATGAGTATACCGTGTCCGATGAGGATTAGTGGTTTTGTAGCAGTATTGAGGAGGCTTGCTGCCTGCTTGATTTTCTTTATTTCGGTTTTGTTCAGGGTAGATTTTGATAAAGCCTCTTGAGAGAAAGACTTTGTATAGTGAAATTTTGCATCTTCAAACTGAGCATTTTTTGTAATATCGACAAGGACAGGTCCGGGTCTACCTTCTTTTGCTATGCGGAATGCTTTAGCAATGGCTCGTGGTATTCCTGAAGCATCTGTTACCTGGCAATTCCATTTTGTAATAGGCTTGGTGATCTCAACGATATTTGCTTCTTGAAAAGCCTGAGTGCCGAGGGCTGACTTGGGTACTTGCCCAGTTATGCAGACTAGCGGGACCGAATCCATCATTGCATTAGCAATACCAGTTACCAGATTGGTAGCTCCGGGTCCTGAAGTGGCAAAGCACACTCCGGGTTTTCCGGTCATTCTCGCATATCCTTCTGCAGCGTGCGTCGCTCCTTGTTCATGTCGAACGAGGATATGTTTTACCTTATCACGATAACCATAGAGGGCATCGTAAATAGGCATGATGGCACCGCCCGGATAGCCGAAAATATGTGTTACATTTTCTTCTAGCAAACTTTTTATAACTGCTTTTGCGCCTGTAATTTTCATATTGTTGCTTGCTACTTATATTTAAAAAATAATTTCTTACTACACCCTCCTTCGCATAAAGCTTCGGAAGGACACAGTAAAGCTTCGGCGGATTATGTACTATTTATATTTAAAAAATAATTTCAGAACATAAAAAAACCCCGCTTGTGCGGGGTCCGATTCTTCGCTTCATTTTCACTAGGCGAACGAACCCCCGTCGGGGACTACAATAATTCCAATAATAATCGAAATTGTTCGCAAATTCATTGGTATATAGTAACAGTATTGAGGCTCAAAGTCAATTTAAAGTCTCTCTTTCAAAAACCCGGCTATTTTAGTAAGATAGTAGCATGTCGAATATTGTTGTCGCGGGTGGAGCAGGATTTATAGGATCACATCTGTGTAAGAGGCTTATTGAGGAGAAGTACACTGTTATTTGCGTAGACAATTTGATAACCGGTGCGGAAAGCAATATCTCTGATCTTTTAAAGAATCCACAATTCTCATTCCTAAATCTTGATATTAGTAAAGAAGATGATTTTTTAGGCCATTTTCAGGACGTGGACTATATCTTCCACCTTGCTTCTCCTGCTTCTCCGAATAAGAAGAGTGAGAGAAGTTATATTAATTATCCTATTGAGACAATGCTTGCCAATTCTGCAGGGACGTACAATCTCCTCACGCTAGCGAAAGAAAAAAATGCTAAATTTCTTTTCACCTCGACGTCTGAGGTTTATGGAAATCCTGCAGTTTCTCCTCAGCCCGAGACATATTTTGGTAACGTCAATCCCAACGGTATTCGTTCTGTTTATGACGAAGCAAAGCGATTCGGTGAGGCGATGACCTTTGGGTTTCATAGGAAGTACGGTGTCGATACTAGAATTGTTCGCATCTTTAATACCTATGGCCCTTTTATGCAGAAAGACGATGGGCGGGTTGTCTCAACGTTTATAAATCAGGCACTTGAAGGATCGGCCTTAACAATTTTTGGAGACGGAAGCCAGACTCGCAGCTTTTGCTATATAGATGATATGGTAGAAGCGCTTATGAAAGCTCTCTTTACTCAGAATACCGATGGAGAAGTGATAAATCTGGGCAATCCTGATGAGCGAACCATTACGGAAATCGCTCAAATGGTCAAAAAAATGGTTAGTACGGATTCTGAAATAGTCCACGAGGATCTTCCGCAGGACGATCCATTAAAAAGAAAGCCGGATATCACAAAAGCTAAGAACTTGCTAGGATGGGAGCCGAAGATAAGTCTGGAAGAAGGGCTTACGAAGACGATAGAGTACTTTAGGAACGCGAGTTGAATCATGAAAATTGTCATCATTTCACCAACATACAACGAGCGGGAAAACGTTGCGAAGATGATTCCTCTTTTGGAGGAGGAGATTTTTCCGCAGATAAAAGGACACGATGTGAAGCTTCTCGTGGTTGATGATACATCTCCTGATGGAACTGCAGAGGAAGTTAAAAAATTCAGCAAGAAGTGGGACAATATAGAGCTACTGATGGGTGACAAGGGTGGACTCGGTTCAGCTTATGTCAGAGGGATGCATTATGCCATGGATACGATGCATGCTGATGCGGTTATGGAATTTGATTCCGACTTCCAACACAATCCCCATGATATCCCCCTTTTGGTAAAGGCGATGGATGAGGGTGCTGACTATGTGATTGGGAGTCGGTATGTCCCCGGCGGGTCAATTCCTAAAGCATGGGGAATAGACAGAAAAATTCTCAGTATTTTTGGTAATTTGTTTACTCAAATAGTTTGGATGAATTTCAGAATTCACGATATGACCTCGGGCTTCAAGCTTACGAAGACCTCTTTTCTTAAGAAGATTGATCTGGATCATCTTTTATCCAATAATTTTGCATACAAAATGCACATTCTCCATGACGTAGTTAAGGCGGGGGCAAAAGTTACAGAAGTGCCGATTGCTTTTCTTGAGCGAGAAAAGGGAGCAAGCAAGATCAGTCAGAGAGATCAGTTCGACTCTCTTTATGTCGTGTTGCGACTGGCGATATATGATCACAAGCGTTTTGTTAAATTTCTTTTTGTTGGCGGTACAGGCTTTATTGTGCAGTTCATAGTCACCGCTTTGTCTATAGGGTTAGGTTTAGATGGTGCGAATCAGCCTATTGCTACTATGATTGGAGCAGAGACAGCTATTGTTTCTAACTTTCTTCTTAATAATATGTGGACATTTAGCGACACAAAATCCATCCATCAGCATAAAGGATTTTTTAGACGGCTTGCCAAATTTAATACTGCTTCGCTTGCATCGATCGGCATACAGACGCTGATGTCTTATCTTGCTATAAAGTTTTTAGGAGAAACATTGACGATCTTCCGTCATTCGTTGCATACATCGCTCGTCATTCTTTTCCCGACAATCATATGTATTGTTCTGCCTCTTAATTACTTTGTCTATAACAAAATAATCTGGAAGACACACCACCTTAAGAAGCACAAGGCAGAGAGTGCCTGAGTTTTTCGAAATGAAAAAGAGACTAGCATTAATAATTTTACTCCTGATTCTTCTCCTGTCGGCTTTTTTGCGGCTCTATCACATCTCGGACTACATGACATTTCTGGGTGATGAGGGTCGGGACGTTCTGGTCGTGAAGGACATGCTTGGGGGTAATTTGACCCTTCTTGGACCGCGCAGTTCTGCAGGGGACTTCTTCATGGGCCCTGCTTATTATTATTTGATGACCCCCTTTCTTTGGCTATTCAGGATGGATCCTGTGGGTCCTGCGGTAATGGTAGCGCTTTTTGGTATAGCAACGGTGTTTCTCATCTATTTTGTCGGTAAGAGATTTTTTAATGAAAAGGCAGGGTTATTTGCGGCGGCGCTTTATGCGGTTTCTCCCGTTATTATCACTTATTCTCATTCATCATGGAATCCCAATGTCTTGCCGTTCTTCTCGCTTCTACTTGTCTACATGCTTTATAAAGCCATACTCTCAAAGACGCCTTGGAAGTATTTTGTTTTTGCAGGGTTTCTTCTAGGTATTGCTCTACAGCTACATTATCTTTCTCTTTTTCTTGGTGTTGTTTCCGCTTTTTTTATCTTCTTCGGACAATGGTATGAAAGTCGAAAGTTGGTATTTGTCAAAACGGTAAAAGCATATTTGCAATTCTTTGTAGGTTTTCTCATCGGTTTTTCTCCATTCATAGCATTTGAAATGCGTCATGAATATCTTAATACAAAAGCACTCATTAAGTTTGTTTTTGGTGGTACTGCTCAGGCAGGACGTGAATCGGGCATGAGTTTTATTCAGATTATCAGCGATGTTTTCTTCAGAATTTTTGCAAAGCTTGTTTTCTTCTTTCCATCTCCTGATAGATATGATTTGTTCCAACCGGTCGCTCTCAAATCGTTTGGTATTACAGTCGTAGTTCTTGCGATTGCTGCTGTTATTTATATCTTCTACATGAGGAATAAAGTAGCAAAGCTGGTACTTATTGCTTGGTTATTCTTGGGAGTTTTGCTTTTTGGACTGTATAAGCAATTTATTTTTGATTATCATTTTGCATTCCTTTTCCCCTTGCCATTTCTCCTTATCGGTAATCTTTTCTCTCAGCTTCAGAATAAGAAGCGTGTATGGATTAAAGTCTTAGCTATCACGATTTTTGGCGCAGCTTTTCTCTATAATCTTTATGGCATGCCTTTCCGATATGAACCAAATAGGCAAAGAGATCAGGTGAAGAAAATAGCTGAATTTGTTTTGTCTCAAGCGCATGATAAGCCTTTTAATTTTGCTTTGATAACGGGGGGGAATTCAGATCATGCATACCGTTATTATTTTGAAATTAATAACCGCAGGCCCGTGGTGATAGAAAACGATGTGTTGGATCCCCAGAGGAAGACGGTAACCGATCAACTACTTGTCGTTTGCGAAGATACGAGTTGTCAGCCTGTAGGGCATCCTTTGTGGGAGGTCTCAGGTTTTGGTAGAGCAGAAATTGCGGGAGTCTGGGATGTATCAGTTGTGAAGGTCTATCGATTGGTGCACTATAAGGGGGAGTAGCGATTGGTTTCTTTTAGGAACGAGTGACTAGTATGGCTGACGAGATGTCGATTTATGAAGCAGGTCCTGTTGTAGGCATCCTGAGAACACAGCTTTGCCCCGTATGTAAGTCTCCTATGGGTGATATGCCCGGAAGTAGAGATGCAGTCTGTAAGAATTGTGGATACAAAGACCCTTGCTGTGAGTAGATCTATTTAGTAAACCTGAAAGACTTTATTATACTCTCAAATAATTCTGCGTTTTCTCCTTCAACGTTTTTATCAAGGGTCTTGAATGCAACCTCATACTCCTTATTGTCCTTCACGATTAAATAGCGGATTTCATAAATGTTAGGGGGTATATTGCCTTCCTCGTCCATAATGCCAGCCTTGAAATATGTATATTTTACGCCTTTATGTTCTTGGACTGAGAAGGTAGAGATTTTAGTCGTCAGGTCTTTGACTAGCGTATCATACTGAATAATACCTGGCCTAATGTTGTAAAGCTTATCAAAATCTGCTTCTGCAAGCGGAGAGATCTTGATCGTCAACCATATACCCCCCGTAATTGTTTCGTTATAGTTTTTATAAAACGTTATGAGATTTTCTTTCTTCTCCTGCAAATTCCATGCTCTCGGATAGCTAATGGTATATTTATCTTCTATGTTCACATATGGAACAAGTTGTTGTTTGGCATAAGACTGTTTTTGTATAACGTCTATAAAACTGATGATGTCTTGGTATTGCCTCACAGTAAGAGCTGTAATAAGGACGTAGGTGATAAAGCCAACAATGAAGAAGCTTGTTATAAAGAATATATTTTTAGGTTTTGTATTTTGATCGGGGGGTAGATTTACATCAAGGAACTTTCTTCTCATAAGAAAATGAAAGAACATGCCCCCAAAGCTGAACGAAAAAATACTCACAACGAGCCCCCCCGGAAAGTAAGTAATAGTAGCCCAGTACACAGCATAGAAAAAGAAAATATTAAAGACAAAACTAAAGAATAAGAATTTAATAAGGTGTTTTTCTAGCAGCGCTGATGACTTACGAAAGGATAAAGAAAAATTATTCTTATCCAATATCGAGAAAAAATATGATTGATAGAAGATGATATTAAATACAAATATGCTCAGCATGGTTGCAAAGAGAGCAAAAATAACGAGGTACCAATAGAGGAAAGAGTCCGTCCAGCCCGCATTTATCAGGTCATAAAAGTAGCTTAAAAATAATGCAAAAATACAGAAAAGGATAGCAAGTAAAATTACCGTAAATACATGGGCAAATAATAAGGTCATTGGAGAAGCTATGCTACGCAGAGAGGAGAAGAAGCTGCTCAGTAATGTCTTTTTTTCTCCTTTTGCATTTTTATTAATGAAGCCGTATAAAGCTGAAAAGCAAACAAGATTGTAGAGGAGAACTGGGAATAGCCATAGAGAAAATGGAATAGGAGAGTTATTAAAGAAATAATATAAAGCAATAAAAGAAGGCAAAGTAATAGAAAAGATTATAAAAATTGCGACGTAGTGGTTTTTGATTAAAACAGCTGCATCAATAATGAGATCTACGCCCTCTCTCATAAATGGTATTAGGAGAAACTTTTGGTAGACGGGGACTATTATGGACATGAGAGCTCTTGTAAATCTTGACTTGATAAACCGATGAAGATAAATATGGGACTTTTTTTCGCTGGTTTCCTTGCTTTCGTCTGATAGATTTTTTATGTCACCCACAAACTTACCTGTTCTTATTCTAAAATCAAAATACTCTTCACAGGCGTATAAGAAGTTGCCGATAGCTTTGAAAAATTTAATCATACGTAGTATCTTTATTGTTTCACTATATTAAATTTACTGTCAAGTGCAAAAAGATCCCTCGACTCGCTACGCTCGCTCGGGTTGGCAGGGTGAGGTTGCGCAAAAACCCCCCGCTGAGCGGGGGGTTTGGTCCGGTCCAACCGGAAAAATTGTTCCTTGAAGTGTTTTGAATTGTTCTTCAAGGAGTTCTGGTTAAGCAGCGCCGATTTTGTACATTCCTGTACCACAAACTGGACACTTAGACTTAAGAGCTGGTTTACCATTCTTCATAGTAACCTTCTCTGGGTTTTCGACGTCTCTTTTTTGACGACATTTTACACAATACATTGATGCCATAGCGTAATCACCTCCTTTCTCGTTAATACGAACTCGAGCTTCGTATTAATTCACAAATGGGGAGTTTTCCTGACTTGTGAATTAGTGCGAATATCTTATTTTCCGAAATTCGTATACGTTCTTACCAGTAATTCTATAAAGACAATTGCTGTTGTAAAGAGTGCTGTTTTGATGAGGTCTTTTGAAAGATATTTATATTCACTCAATACAATTGCATGTTCAACCGATTTGAGTTTCTCCGTGGGGGCTTTAAAATCAAAGGCGATTTTCATATGATT
This sequence comes from Candidatus Levyibacteriota bacterium, assembly GCA_023245515.1. GTDB lineage: Bacteria > Patescibacteriota > Microgenomatia > Levybacterales > UBA12049 > JAHFKE01. Next base: position 6,043 of record JAHFKE010000009.1, on the reverse strand, counting down.
TTGCTCTATATCATGGCCTTGTTGGTCAACAGGATCTGGCGCTTTACTTCTACTCTGCCGCTGGTCTGAACGTATCTTTTGCTTCAGTGTTTTAATCTTTTTAGGCATGAATGAGCCTAGATTACACCATTGACAGCTTTGGTGTCAAGAGGCTAATATGTGTTTATGGCAGTGCAGTTTTTGTTTTTTGGACTTGTTTTGGCTTTGATTTGGCTTGGTGTTTTGACTTTTTTTCTTCTTCGGATGATAAAAAAGTACATCGTTTTAACAGACGGTGTTAATAAGAAAAATCTTGACTCTGTTCTTGTCAGCATCGTAAAAAGTGTTCAAGGAACAAAAAAGGATCTTGCAAACCTTACAGAGAGGTGTGCTACAATTGAGAAAAGCGGGGAATTTCATATTCAAAAGATTGGACTTTTGCGCTTTAATCCTTTTAAGGATACAGGAGGGGACCAGAGTTTTATAATGACACTGGTTGATGCAAAAGATACCGGGGTAATTATTACGGCGCTCTATTCTCGTACAGGCATGCGTTGGTATGCAAAGAAGATTCTTAAAGGTAACGGAGTCGAACATGAGTTGTCAGAGGAAGAAAAAAAGGCACTAAGACTGGCAAGCAACATTGATAATTAATACTTAGTAATTTAACTATAACAAAAGTTAATCGGTGCAAGTTCTTTAAGCAAAACTATTATGAATAAAAAAATACTTTTTATTCTAGGAATTGGTATTTACCTCTTATCGACCGGCATTTCATATGCTATTTTTTCGGGCCAATCTTCAGGAGGCTCTTCAACTCCTACACCTGGCATTATAAGCGCTCCTACGGGCAATGATTACGAAGCTATCACATTTAATGCTAATGACCCTAAGACAGAAGAGTGTCCGCTCAATGGAGCAATGTACTCAAAAAAGCAGAGCAAGTGGTGGAAGCAGCACAGACCGCTTGGCGTTATGATAGAAAATCATTCAGAAGCAAGGCCTCAGTCAGGCATTTCGTTTGCTGATGTGACCTATGAAGCGGTTGCTGAAGGCGGAATCACTCGCACTCTCAATCTCTTTTATTGTCAGGATGCCGGGATCGTTGGTCCTGTCCGATCTGCTCGTACATATTTCCTCGATTTTGTCTCTGAATATGGTGAGTACCCTCTCTATGCCCACGTAGGAGGTGCCAACACATCGGGTCCTGCGGATGCACTAGGTCAGATCGTTGATTACGGATGGAGTCAATATAATGATTTGAATCAATTTTCCATCGGATTTCCGACATATAAGCGTGACGAAACGAGACTTGGTCATGAGGTAGCCACAGAGCATACGATGTACTCTGTGACGAGTAAGCTGTGGGCTGTAGGGGCTAAGAGGGGTTTGACTCAGAAAGACAAAGAGGGTAAGGCATGGGATGATAATTTTGTGAAGTATTCGTTTAAAGAAGATGCTCCTTTAGAAAAGAGGCCTGCATCTCAGTCAATCAACATTGAATTCTGGAATGATGCTGATTACTTTGTTGATTGGGTATATGATGCCAAAGAAAATCTCTATCTTCGAAAAAACGGCGGTGTCGAGCACGTTGACCGGAATACGAAAAAACAACTCTCAACGCGCAATCTGGTGGTACTCTTCATGACGGAGCGTCATGCCAATGATGGATATGAGGGTAATGCTCATATGCTTTATGGCACCAAGGGAACGGGTGCAGCGTGGATCTTTATGGATGGAAAACAAATCAAAGGAACATGGAAAAAGTCAGGTCGAGAAGGAAGATTAATGCTTGCTGATTTGAGTGGTTCAGAGATCAAGTTTAACAGAGGAAAAATCTGGTTTGAAATCCAAGCTACAGATGGTACCGTTACCGTCAAATAATAATTGTCTTTTTGTGAAAACTATCCTAAAATATTGTTTATATGTCAGAGCAAAGAGGAGCAGAATTAGATACAGATCAATTAGCTGCAAAAATTCACGTTGTTGCGAAAGGTGATTTAAGTAAGGTAGGCTATACCAAAGACGAGGCTCGTAGCGCAGTAGCTGAAGGATTACATAGTCAGCGTGAAGGGGTTCTTCAACTTCCCTCCCAAGAAGATGGTATCAATATGACTCGCGTACATGCTTATCGTGAACGTATTGGTATTCCTCGAAAGGAATTACGCATACTTAGTCCAGATGATTATGCTAAGGCTTTAGAGGTTGTTGGATTAAAAAGAGGCACAGAGGGTGGGAAGTATCTTCCTCAACAAGATATTATTATAATAAAGCGTGATCCAGAAAGCGAAGAGCTTAATGGTGGACCTGAGTTCGTTGAAGGTCTGGCCATCCATGAAATTGCACATAGCGGGAATGAACGATCTGTGGTTGTTGCAGTAAAACCGACACGCCGGTTACTCAGAAAAAGTGAAATTGAAATTGCTAGCACTATTGGTCGGTCGGGTTTTGTGACAACCAAAGAAGGTGAAGCAGAACCAACAGGGTCTTTCTTAGAGGAGGGTTATGCAGAGCTTGAAAGAGGAAGATATGTTGTAGAAGAATTAGGTAAACCTGATGGTTTTGGGGGACAATTTCTTCCAGACAGAGCATCTCCATTTGATCAATATTCGCAGAGAGTTAGAAACAACGAGGGTAAAGTAGTCGTGTCACTTCTCGAAGGCGCGCCTGCTGCTGCTGTTTTTGAATTGATTGCTAAGCATGATCCTGAATTCGTGTCTACTTTGAGAGAAAGTCGTCACTCAGTACAAGGTCTTCGAGAAGTTGCCAGGCGCTTAAATGCAGTTAGCCCTAGTCTTTATATGGAATTAAGGAGGATAAATGTTAAAACAGAGGAAAGCTATAGAGAGGGAATACAGGTATTTAAAAAAGTGAAGAATATCTTAGAAGCAAGGGCTACCTCCGAAGCTCCTAAGTCTGAACCGCCTAAAGGAGAGTAAGTTTTTCACTTTCTGTGTATTTTCTCTTCTGCTAGAATCAGCTTCAACAGTTACAACTTTTTGTTTCTTCTAAAAATATCATTGGAGCAATGGTTTGAAAATTTCACGTACCCAAACTGAGTAAAAATTTGCTATAATCTGCCTAACGCTACTAAAATTCTATGTTTTCCGATCTTATTACATCTAAGACACGTGTAAAGCTCTTGAACATTTTCCTTACCCAGCCGGATGAAATGTATCATGTGCGTGAATGCGTCAGAAAGGCGCAGGAAGAGATCAACGCTGTTCGTAGAGAGCTCCTTCTTCTTGAGAAAAAGGGAGTTTTGAAAAAGGAGCCAAGAGCTAATAGAGTCTACTACTCTTTGTCAAAAGAGTACCCTTTCTACTTTGATCTTTTGAAGGTTGGCGCTAAGACAATCGGTTTAGGTCACGAAATTCTTAAGAATAAAGCAAAGCTGGGAAAGATCAAATTTGTAATGTTTGCTGGTAGATTTATACGCAGGATCAAAAACTCTCCAGAAGAGGTCGATTTGATCATAGTCGGGACTGTTGTTCTCCCTGAGCTTTCAATACTTGTTAGAAATGAAGAAGCAAGATTGGGGACGGAGATCAATTATACGGCTATGACAGAGGAAGAGTTTAAATTCAGAAAGCAGCGCAATGACCCCTTTCTATTGGGAATTCTTTTAGGCTCGCGTGTTATGGTCGTTGGAGATGAGGAGGCTATGCTCGCATGAGAAGGAGGACCTCGATCTTTTTTGTTTTAATTCTTCTACTGACTTTATTTTGTGTGTGCGTTAATCTTTCTCAGCCCTACGACGTAAGCATTGGTTCAATCCATAAAAAATTTGAAGGCATCTCGTTGAATATCGGCCCCCTGCGTTTTAAGCCCAGTTTCCCTTTCCGTATGGGTTTGGATCTAGAGGGTGGTACGAGCATAACGCTAAAGGCTGACATGAAAGATGTAGCCGAGGTAGATCGTGAGAAGGCTTTGGATTCAGCGAAGGCTGTCATTGAACGAAGGATTAATCCTAAAGGGACACTTGAACCCTTAGTGCAAACGTCAAAGACGAATAAAGACTACCGTATTATTGTAGAGATTCCGGGAATTACCGATGTAAATCAGGCAGTTCAATTGGTGGGTCGGACGGCCAAGTTGACCTTCTGGGAGCAAAACCCCGACGTTCTCAAGCTAGCTACAGGTTCGGCAATGCTTGCAACATCTTCGGGTGTCCCACTAGGCGTTGAACAGCTTTTGGGTCCGAGTCCCGTCCGTTCGAATCTGACAGGTAGTGATCTGAAGCAAGCATCTGTGACCTTTAATTCCAATTCGGGAAAGCCAGAGGTGCAACTACTTTTTACGTCTGATGGGTCAAAAAAGTTTGGGGATATTACGAAGCGTAACGTGGGGAAGATCGTTGCAATAGCTTTGGACCAACAGTTGATAGAAGCTCCTCGTGTGAATCAGCCGATCTATGGAGGCAGTGCTGTCATTACGGGAGAATTTACTACGGAGCAGGCGAAGGTTCTTCAGAATTTACTTAACGGTGGAGCTCTTCCTGTTCCGCTTTCCGTTTTGGAGCAGCGCGCTGTTGGGGCAACACTCGGACAGGTATCTCTTGAAAAAAGCCTAATAGCGGGAATTGTTGGCTTCTTTGTAATCGTTCTCTTTATGATTTTTCTTTATGGAAGATTGGGTATTATCGCAAGCTTGGCTTTTATTCTTTATACTTTGATCGTATTGACACTATTTCGCCTTATTCCTGTGACCTTAACACTTTCGGGTATTGCAGGATTTATCCTTTCAATCGGTATAGCAGTTGATGCAAATATTCTTATTTTTGAACGCATGAAGGAGGAGTTGCGCCGCGGTAGATCGCATGAGTCGGCAGTTGAGCTTGGTTTTTCAAGGGCTTGGTTAGCAATTCGCGATTCCAACGTAGCGAGTTTGATCACTAGTGCCGTCCTCCTCTATTTTGGTACAGGTATTGTTAAAGGCTTCGCTTTTACATTGGCACTTGGTATACTTTCTTCGATGTTCTCAGCCATCTTTGTGACCAGAACTTTATTGCAAGTGTTTTATAAAAAAACCTAAAAACATATTATGTTAGACATTATTGGTAAAAGAAATTGGTATTTTGCATTCTCATTGTTCCTTATTATTCCGGGACTTGTTTCCTTGTTTTTGTGGGGCTTAAATTTCTCCATCGACTTTACCGGAGGTTCCCGTATGACATTTCTTTTTCCGGCTCAGGTAAATGAGAGAACTGTGGACTCTGTTAGGTCTGCACTTGCGGAAGAGAAGATCGAATTGGTAACCCTTCAGACAGCCAACGATCGTGTTATTGTTCGCACAAAGCTGATGTCTCCAAATCAGAATGCAACACTGATAAAGAACTTACGTAAAGAAGTAGGTAATTTTAAACAGGATGAATACGAGACGATTGGCCCAGTTGTCGGAGGCGAAACTACTCAGAAGGCAATGCAGGCCTTGATTATTTCTTCAGGTCTGATTGTTTTTTATATAGCATGGTCGTTCCGTAAGGTCAGAAAGCCTCTGAGTAGCTGGAGATTTGGAGTTTGTGCGATTATTGCGCTGGTACATGACGGCTTAGTGCTTATAGGTATCTTTTCACTCCTGGGACACTACTTTAAGGTAGAGGTCGACAGTTTATTCATTACTGCGCTTTTGACTGTTATCGGTTTTTCGGTACATGATACTATTGTTGTTTTTGATAGGATCCGCGAAAATCTCCGAAGAAGTATCGATACCCCTTTCCCGCAGGTGGTAAATGATTCCATTCTTCAGACCTTTGTTCGCTCGCTTAACACCTCCTTAACAGCTATTCTGGTTCTCTTCACGATGCTTTTATTTGGTGGTGATACTCTTAGATGGTTTATCGTTGCCCTTCTTGTCGGTATTCTGAGCGGTACGTATTCTTCAATCTTCAACGCCGCACAACTTCTTGTTGTCTGGCAAGAGAGAGCCGATAAGGCAAGATTTAAGAATTAGGAAGCGGGAATTACGGGAGAGAAGAACTCTACTGAGCGAGTTGCTCGCGGACTATTTTACTAACTAGGCTTCCATCTGCTTTACCTTTGGTTTTTGGCATCAAAGCACCCAT